>NZ_JBHIPA010000002.1:0-289798 GCF_042195845.1 Bartonella sp. AP4SXKL | reverse complement strand
GGCAATAAGATTGAAGTGGGCAGCCGTCAATATAGCGTCGCCAATTTTGGCATTTCGCATTCGCGCCAGATGTTGGGTGGGACTTGGACCTTTGATGTGAGTTATTTGCAAGGGCTCCCTTTGTTTCATTCTGTCAAGAAGCACGATCCAGGAGCAGGGGATGCGGAGCCACAATTTGCCAAATTTACTGGTACGCTTAGTGTCATGACGCCTTTTAAGGTAGGGGGCTTGGACTTTATACTGAGCAATCTTTTGAGTGGTCAATATTCACCGCATAATTTATTGGGTGCGGAGCAGATTTCGTTGGGGGGCGCCTCCAATGTTCGTGGCACGCGTGAGAGTTTGCTTTTTGGCAATAACGGTTTTTTTAGCCGGAATGATTTGTTGTTGCGCACTATTCCGTGGAGCAATCACGCGACCTTCAAAAAGGTTTTTGGAGAACTTCGCCCTTATGTTGGTTTGGATTATGGGCGTGTGTTTTCGCAAGCTTTGTATGGGATTAAGAGTGACCAGCTTGCCGGTTGGACAGCAGGTGTCAAGCTTGCGGGAGGCATGGTCTCTCTTGATGCCAGTTATTCCAGTATTTTTTGGAGCACAGTTAAGCACAAAAAATCAGGAACATTTTTTATGACATTAACAATGGAACTTTAAGCATTTTTTATTGGGGAGTTAAAGTATGAGATATGAGAAGAGAGCAGAAAGAGCAGCTTTATTAGGTGTTTTAGTCTCCAGTACGATGCTCAAAAAGGTTTTATTTGGGGGACTTGGTTTTTCTTGTTTGTTAGCACCTTCAGCGTTACAGGCACAAATTACTGTGGATCCTAACGCTCATGCCGCCAATCGTCCAGATATAGTAGCAGCGCCCAATGGGGTTCCTTCCATTGATATTGTTACCCCCAATGGCAAGGGCTTATCACACAATAAATATAACGATTTTAATATTGGAAATCCAGGTGTGATTTGGAACAATCATGCGCAAGAAGTGGGGCAATCGCAGTTGGGGGGCATTATGCCGGGCAATCCGCATTTGCGCCTCACGGGTTCGGCGAAAGTGATTTTAAATGAAGTGACCAGCAGCAAGCGCAGTGCGCTTCATGGTCCAGGAGAGGTTTTTGGGCATCAAGCTGATGTGATTATAGCCAATCCCAACGGCATAAGCTGTAATGGTTGTGGCTTTATCAATACGCCCCATGCGACCTTAACCACGGGTGTACCCGAAATTGATGCGAGTGGTTTTCTGAAAGGTTTTCAGGTGCGAGGAGGGGATATCACCTTTGGCCTCCAGGGAGCCAATTTTTTTTCTGGCAAGGGTTCGGTTGATATTGTCGATATTGTCTCACGCACAGTGCATTTTGAAGGAGCGGTTGCGGGCAAAGAAATTGGAGTGACAGCAGGGACGGGTCACTTTGATTATGCTTCTCGGCAGATGAAAGAACTGACCGATATTACTGGTAAACCGGAATATGCGATAGATGGTTCTGCTTTGGGGGCTCTACAGGCGGATCAGATTAAACTTGTGGCAACAGAACAAGGAGTTGGGGTTCGCATGCGCCATGATATGGCAGCGAATGCGGGGCAGTTGCATCTTTCTGCTGACGGAAAAATCTCGTTGAAGAATGTTTTTGGTCATGGGGGTGTTGTTCTTCAATCAAAAAGCGATACCCTTCATGCAGAGAACATTACATCCAAAAAGCATATTGCGATTGCAGCAAAAAAAGGTGTCATGTTAGAAACGGTTGGCGCGGAAGGTCATTTGAGCGTAGATGCCCAGGATGGGCTTTTATCAATTGCCGGAAAAGCTACCTCGGGGGGCAATTTGGAGCTTTCTTCGCACCATGCTCTTCAAGTTTCAGGGCTAGGCGCAGGCGCTGATGTAACACTTGAAACAGATGGAGCGCTTAATATTGGTGGCACTGTTTTAGCTGGGGGCAATCTCAGGGCGCATGCCGGTGGTGATATACAAGCCCATTTTTTAGCTGGTGGGGTTGATATGGCAGCCACGCAAGCAGCTGGCAGCCTTGTTCTTGGCACAAAAGGGGATGTTGATCTCCAGAGCAGTCAAGGTGCGATTTTTGCTGAAAGTATTTATGGGGCAGGAGATATCACCCTGGTTTCTCATAATGGGCTCTCTGTTTCCCAAACAATTCTGTCGCATCACAATGTTGCCATTCATGTTGACCCCCATGCCGGCATTCATTTTGGGCAAGTTTTAGCCTATGGCAGAGCAGACATTCATGGTGGGGCGGTTGATTTTTCTTCTTTGATGACGGGTGATGATGCCGTTTTAAAGGTGGGAAGTCTTGATGCAGGCACACTGATGACAGGTTTAGATTTTGTTCACTCTCAGGTGAGCCCTTCAAACCCTACAGGTGCTCTTGTTTTTCATGATAAAGGTTCCCTTTTTGCTACAGCGCAAGAGGGTATAAAGGTTGGGCATATTATCAGTGGTGGCAATATTGAACTTTTTGCTGGCAACGACATTTATTATGATCAGGTCATTGGCTATGGCAGTGCAACCCTGACCTCGGTATCAGGAGGGATCAGCGTTGAGAATGTGCTGTCTGCTACGGGGGATGTGAGATTGACAGCAAACACACTGGATTTGAGCAATGATCGTTCTCATATTTACACGCCGCAAACGCTATATTTAACTGCGGATCATATTTATGTCTCGGGCAGCACGCTGATTTATGGTGGTTTAGATTTTCAAAGCACCAATGTTCTTGATATTCACCATGCACGGCTACAAGCCATTACCGATGAAGGAGGGACTGGAGATATTCTTTTTGTTGCTCCAGGCGTTATGGTGGATCAGTTCACATCGGTTTTAGCAGCACGAGATTTTATCATCAAAACCGGGGAGCTTGAAAATAGCGGTCAATTGGCAGCGGGTCATGATTTAGCTTTTAGCGTGACGGGCGATGTGACCAACAGCAAAACGGGTTTAATTTATGTAAAGGGCAATGGTGCTTTACAAGTTGATGGGGCTTTGCTCAATGATTTTGGCGCTATTATGGCAGAAGGCAATTTATTTTTCACCAATGCAGCTGGTACTGGAAAAAGCCTTTCGCTTGTGAATAAAGCGGGCGTTATTCAAGCAGGTGGAAACTTAAATATCCAAACCAACAGTCTCAAAAACGAAGCCGATAGCATGCCTGTCATCACGGAAAAAACGGAAGAAGTCGCCATAGCATTCGAAAAACCAAAGGGTTTTAATTTGCTCAATGAACAGAATTTATATCACGATATGAAGAGAGAGCGTTGGGGAAAGGGGTATGTTACGTATATATTAATAGGTGGAGAGGATTATATGCATACTCAAGGAGGGTATCTTAAGGAAGAATTTGTATTTGATAAAAAGCTTTGGGCTAACAAAGAGGGAACCTATGGCACGGCAACTTTGCAAGGTGGAACAGTCTATAAGGCATTCACTTGGAAATATGATAAAAGAAAAGGAGATATAGAACGCTATCAATGGAATAATCAGTCATACATGACAGAGAAGACTGTCACGCAGAGTTTTTCGCATAAACCGGCTGCTCAGGGGATGATACAATCTAGTGGCAATCTCATCATTAATGCCGATACCATTGACAACCACTATAGCATTATACAAGCAGGAGGAAATGCCGATATCCACGCCAATGTGCTCACCAATTTGGGGCCAACGGTTTATAAAAACACTTATATGGGTTGTAATGCTAATACGGATGCTTATTGTTATGGTTATAAAGCTGATGGAAGCCGCGATGTTTCCTTAGATATAGCTAATGGCACTTATCGCCAGACCGGTTCAGAAGCTCTTGATGCAGTTCCTGGTCTTGTCCAAGCGGGTGGCACTTTAAATCTGGTGGTTGATCAACTCAACAACAAGGCAGGGGAAGGTTCTATTACAGGGGATGCGCATTTTAAAGCACAAGCAGTTGAAGGCAATCCGCTGGAGTCCTTAAGCGGTTTAACCGGGGCTGGTGCTTTGTTTACACCAAAAGTGGATATCAATGGTGCAGGAGAACTTTCTGAGGGTCTCCCTTTGCCAAAGCCTCAATCGGGTGGGGTTGGTGGCACGCTGCCCAACCAGAATTTTATTTATGAAACGCGGGCAGAATTCCTTGATGTTGGCAAGTTTTATGGCTCAGCCTATTATTTGAACAGAATTGGCTACAAGCCTGACAGAGAGATTTTTTTCTTAGGCGATGCCTATTTTGAAAAGGAATTGATTGAAAAACAAATGCGTGATCTGGTCGGTCAAGGTTTGGGCAAAGGTTCCTTTATTCCAGGAAGTGATGCCATTGAACAAGTCAAAACCTTGCTGGATGTCGGGGCAGAATATGCAAAAGCCCACAATTTGATTTTTGGAGAGCCTTTGAGTGAAGAACAATTGGCGTCCCTAGAAGCTCCAATGGTGATTTATGTGCGCCAAAGTGTAAGGGGCATGGATGTTTATGCTCCGGTGCTTTACATCCCCGAAAAAGACAGAGCCTCCTTTGTTTCTGCTGGGGCTTTGATCATGGGCGATGATGTCAATATCACCAGCCAGAATACCAGCAATTCCACGATAACCAATTCAGGGCGTATTGCGGCAAACCACCAATTGCATGTGCATGGCGGGGATATCTTAAGTCAAGGAGGGCATTTTGCGGCGGGTGGTGATGCTGTTATCCTTGCGGAGAAGAATATTCGTTTGGATGCAGGGCGCACAACGGTTGACGGCGTGGAGACAGTATTAAACACCGAGGCGCTTTCTGCTGGTGGCAATGCGAGCGTGATTGCCAAGCAAGATATCACCGCCTCAGGGGTGGGGATCACCACCGGAGGTGATCTTGCCATGGCTACAGAACAAGGCAACTTGACGATCGGTTCAGCAGAAACCCATTACCATGATGAACAGGGTGATGCCACCATGCATCATAAATCGGAAGTCAGTTCTGGGGGTTCAACAGTCTTTTCATCAGGAAAAAATCTCAATATTTTAGGCTCAGATGTTCAAGCAACGGATAAACTTCTCTTGCAAGCTGAGAGGAATATTTCGATTGATGCCACACGCAACAGTATGGACAATCAGAATGGGAGTGAAACCTCCCATGTTGCCTTGCACAATGGCTCTCATCTAAGTTCTGGAAAGAATATGGATATCATATCGGGGCACGATATCCATGTCTCTGCTTCCGATATAGATGCCAAGGGCAAGGTGGGGCTGAAAGCCAGTAACGATATTTTAATCAACAATGCAGAAGATAGCTTAAATTATGAGATGTCTGATCACAAAGAGGATGGAATATTTAGTGAGAGAGTCCATAATAATGTTGAGGCTACCCAAGTCGTGAGCTCAAGTATAACAGGCGGTGAAGGGATAGCCTTTGAATCTGGCAACGATACAAAAATCATTGGGTCGATGCTTCTTGCTGGAAAAAAAGAGGAAACACCAGATCAAGCAAAAGCGGATATTTCTATTCATTCTGGTGGGAATATTCTTATAAAAGGCGCTCAAGAACACTACGACCAGCAATACCAATCGTCTTCAAGTAGCTTTTTGCATGAGGAATCGTCCGATAGTTCTCAATCGCATACCACAACGGTCTCCTCTATCCTTGGGGCGACGGGCAACATCGTGTTAGACGCACAAGGAGAAGCCAAGATTTCTGCTTCTCATCTGCTTTCCGGTCAAAATATCAATGTGAGTGGAGAAAGTGTGACGATTGATGGTATGACAGATCACCATAGCAGCTACTCAGAAGAACATGCATCTGGTTTGGGCGCGGGTTCAGGCAAGGACTTTTTATCGATATATGGGAGTGAGACAAAGACAGAAAATGAAGAAAGTTTTGAACATCAAGGCTCTTCTCTCAATGCGAATGGCACTATCAACATCACTGCTAAGAAAAAAGATGTGACAATTGTTGGCTCTGATCTTGCAGGTGAGAATATTAACCTTTCGGCAGCTCGTGATGTCAATGTGCTTGTGGGTCATAATAGCCATAAGTCAAATTCTGAAGAAAAGCGTTCAGGTTTTGGCATTCAGTTTGGAAAGAGCAGCAGTAGTGTTTCTTTGGGTGTTGGGGTTGCAAGCGTCAAAGATACGGGCGATCAATGGGAAACCACTTCCGCACAATCACACATCATGGCACGCCGAGATGTGCAGATTACTGCTGACAATGATGTAAATATGCAAGCAGCTATTGTTTCGGCAAATCGTGATGTGAACATTGATGCCGGTAATAATATCACGCTTTCGGAAAGCCAAGATATCTCTAAGACACAAAAAAAACATGAAAATTTCTTTGCTGGTGTTACAGGTTCTGTCAATGTTGGCATTCTTAGTACCATACAAGATATAAAGGATGCAGGAAAACATTTTGGTCATGGGGATACAAAACACAAAATCGGCAATGGCATCATTCTTGGTCTAAAAGGCAAAGATCTCTATAACAAAGGCAAAGATCTCTATAATGGGATAAAGAGCGGATCAACAAAAGATTCCCTTCTCAAGATGGTGGATATTTCTACCAGTGTTACCGTAGGCTTTAAGACTGAAAAGGAAGAGAAGTCTTCTCAGACATCTACTGCTGTAACCAATAGCATAGAAGCTGGGCGTTCTGTCAATATGAAAGCCCACAAAGGCAGCATCCATGGTGTTGGAGCTGATATTATCGCTGGCACCAATCCTGTTTATGCAAATGATCCGCAGAGCGGGAATATCAACTTGGAAGCAGGACAGCATATTACCTTTGAAAGTGCGCAAAACAAGAAAAGCACACAAAACCATAACCAAAGCGCTTCAATGAATATTGGAGCCAGTTATGGTACTGGTGGCGCAGGGGTAACAGGCAGTGCTGCTTTTAGTCAAGGGGAAGGTTCCAGTGAACAGGTTCAACAAAAGAACAGCCATATTGTTGGCACAGGTACTGTTCATACCACGAGTGGGGCAAACACCACATTGGCAGGCGCCGTGGTTTCTGGAGAGCGTGTAAAAATGGAAGTAGGAGGTGATTTTACCGTTGTCAGCCGCAGTGATACGGGACAAAGTTCCAGCAAAAAAAACTCTGTTTCTGTCGGGGTTAAAGGCAATGGAAAGCCTGATGGTGCATCAATAAACGTCTCTTTCCAAAATGATCAATCCTCCAGCGATTATCACAGTGTTGTGGAACAATCAGGCATTAAAGCCCGTGATGACGGCTTTGAGATCACCGTTAAAGATAAAACAACGCTGACTGGAGGTATTATTGAAAGCACAGCCTTGGCAGAAAAAAACAGCCTGACCACAGGAAGCATCAGCACCAGTGATATTACCAACAGTGCGAGTGCCAAAGCCAGCAGTGATGGGATTAGCATTGCAGCGGGTGGTGCAATGGGCGAATACGACATCGCTAAAAACATTGCCAAAAATGTTTTAGATCATGCAGAACAACAGGATTCAAGGGAAGGATATACCAAATCCGCTATCAGCAATGGCACTATCGTCATTACTGATGAAGCAGGGCAGAAGGCATTAACAGGGCAAGGCGTTGATCAAACCATAGCTTCCCTTAACCGTAATACCGCTGAAGCTCATAAGGGTGTATCACAAATAGATGTCACTAAGCTGGAACAAACAGCTGGTGAAGACCGTAAAATGGCAACAGAATTGCTGGAAGAAGGATTTAAATACAGTGATAAAGCCTATAAAAAATATAGTGAAGAAGCCTCTAAAAAGCGCAATGATGTAGCCCCTAAAAAGCGCAATGCTGAAGCCTCTAAAAAGCGTAATGCTGAAGCCCCTAAAAAGCGCAATGATGTAGCCCCTAAAAAGCGCAATGCTGAAGCCCCTAAAAAGCGCAATGATGTAGCCCCTAAAAAGCGTAATGCTGAAGCTCCTAAAAAGCACAATGATGTAGCCCCTAAAAAGCGTAATGCTGAAGCCTCTAAAAAGCGCATGATGGAGTAGAAGGGGAAACCAAATCTGCTATCAACGATGGGACTATCATCCTTACTGATACAACTGGACAGAGGGCGATGGGGCAAGATGCTGGACAAATCATTGGCTCTCTCAACCGCAACACCGCAGCAGCCCACCAAGCTGTAGGACAGCTAGATGTCGCACCGCTTGAGGGAGCAGTGCATAATCGCGTAGATATGATCAATGATTTATCGGATGAAGGAATTAATATCTTTGAACAGGGCTTTGTAAACATGTTTATCAAAGAGCATTATCTGGCTACCGTGGATCACGATGAAAATGGCAATGTGATCTATGCAAAAGATGAAAATGGGAAATATATAAAAGACAGCCACGGAAATCGACAGCCACAATATCATTATTTAACGCCTGAAGAACAACAGAATTTACAAAAAGGTTCTGATGGCAAGGTTCATGTTTTTCTCAATGGTATTTTTACAACACCAGATGACGCAGCCCATAATGCGGTTCAGTTGGCTGATAACAAGAATGATCCACACTATTTTCTGATGTTCCCTCATAGCGATTCGTTCTTGGTAGATTTGTTCATTGCAGGGTATCAGTATGCTCTAGAAGGTAAGTTGGGTATTTTGACCAATTCGACGAAGAAGTACCAGAATCTGTTGTATAGCCTTGGCAATATATAGGATTGCATACTGATGCGCATAGCCGCGGCAGTATGACAGCGGGCAATGGATCGCATGATTTAGAAAAGCATGGTGTTCATGGTATAGCAAAGAAAACAACGATTAATTTCTTTGGACCAGCTTATAATACTCAAAACATGGCAGATACGTTATATATCTTAAGTGATGGAAAGCAGGATTACGTAAACTTGGAAAATCATAAAAATGACTTTTTTGGTACAAAGATTGGCAAAAATCCTTACACTTTTGAGCAAATACCTCCTGGAAGTGGTCCTTGGAAAGAAGCATGGCAAATATTTAAGGGCTACCCCAGTGTCCATGCTTGTTATGGACATCCAAGTGATGCTTGTACAAAGTTCTATGGATTACCTAATCGTACGCCAATTTATTCAAAATATTCAGGGAGGAAAAAATGAAGAAAATCTTAAAACTGTTGAGTTGCATGGCTTTGTTAAGTATCGCTGGATGTGACTCAAAGCCTCCTTCAAAATACTTTGTTATATGGCAAAAGCCAGATGCAGATTCTACTGAAGTAGCAAAAGCATTGTTAGAGTGTGGTAAGCCAACTCCTTATAATGCCGATACAGAAAATAGTGGATTAGGTTTCGGTGAATGGGCAATAATTCATACTTGTATGCTTCAATCTGGCTTCCACTATAGAAGTGAAAATGGAAAGTGGTGTGAAAATTGTCAAGATGATAGGATTCCGGTGTATCCTCTTAGTGGTTCTATCACGCCTCAGCGAAGTGTTGAGAGACGCTTAAATAGCCCTTATTGTAAAAAACATTCAGAACAACTTGAATGCTATCCTTAAGTCTTGCTTGTGATGATCAACAATCCGCCATCCTTGCCTTCACTTGGAATGGCGCGATTGTTTCCTCACGCACATTATTTAACGGATGAAGAACAACAGAATTTACAAAAAGGTTCTGATGGCAAGGTTCATTTTTTCCTCAATGGTATTCTTACAACACCCTATGAGGCGGCTGTTTATGCAGAGCAACATGCGGACAATAAAAATGTACCGCTTTATTTTGTTGTGTTCCCAGAAGCCGATTCTGCTATTTCAGAACTTCTGGTCGCGGGTTATCAGAAGTTTATGGAAAATAACTTTTTGGGTTTGACCAATTCAACACAAGAAGCAAAAGATCTAATGTCTCGCTATGGTAACACGGGATTGCATTTTGATGCCCATAGTCGTGGCAGTTTGACAGGCTTTAATATGATGAATTCTTTCAAACAAGAAGGTGTAAATGATGTAGCAGGCAATACAACGATCAGTTTCCATGGACCAGCGGCTAATGTTTTGGCGGCATCCGGTTTGTTAGGTTATGTGAGTGGTGGCAAACAAACCACTATTGGTTTTGATGGGCATAGATTTGACGTTGTAAGCAGATTGATTGGTGGCAATGGCTATGCTTATGAGACAATATCTGCTGGTAGTAACTGGTGGACAGAATGGTGGAGAGTGATCATGAATCCCATAAGCTCCCATACCTGTCTTGGAGATGTGGGTCCAAAATGCCAAAAGTTTTATGGCTCATCTCATCGTGAACAATTTCCTTTAAGTAAATCATGGAGTAAAAAATGAAAAAACCTTTAAAATTATTGAGTACATTAACTCTATTAATCATCACTGGTTGTCAATTTAATAAAACTCCTACCTCCTCTATAGGAGCCTGGGAGAAACCGGGAGCAGATTTTACTGAGGTAGGAAAAGCCTTGTTAGAATGTGGCATGCCAACGCCTTATGATGTCGATCCAGAAAACAGAAAGCAGAGCATTAATGCAAAAGCAACAATTTATGCTTGCATGGTTCAATCAGGTTTCCGTGATAAAGTGGGGGGAGGGACTTGGTGCGAGAATCATAAAGCCGAAAACCTTCCCATTTGTCGTCCAGGCGCTGTCATCCCGAGGCGCAGTGTCAAGAAGCGCTTAAACAGCCCTTTTTGTAAAAAATATAAAAATGCACCTGAATGCAAACCTTAAGTCTTGCTGTTTGTGATGGTCAACAATCCCTCATCCTTGCTTTTGCTTGAAATGACGGGATTGTTTCCTCAATCCATCATCTCAATATTGGTCACCGTTGTTTTAAGCAGCGATGACAGAAAATATCAACAAGCTTCCGAGCTGTTTTATAGTAAATAAATCCATTGAAAGAGGGAAAAAATGAAGAAAATCTTAAAACTATTGAGTTGCATAGCTCTCTTAAATACAGCTGGATGTGTTAACCAACCTCCTCCATCAACTTTAGCATTATGGGAAAAGCCAGGTGTCGATAAAGCGATGATCCAACAATCCTTATCAAAATGTGGCTGGAAACCGGTTTATGCTTCTTCTAGTGATATGAATTCGTATGCGAGTGAATTTGCCTCAGTTTATGAGTGTATGAAAAAAGCAGGTTTCCGGTATAAATTGCAAGATTCAAAAGGGCTCTATTTTGTACAACCTCTGAAAAGTGACTCGTTTTTAGCTAATTTGGTGCTAGCTGGATATCAGCAATTGATGGACAATGACACCTTTGGTGTGACCAACAAAACGAAACAGGAACGCGCTTTACTAACGCATTTTGAGGATGAAAGAAAACGTCAGCAAAAGCAAAAAGCTTTACAAAAGCGATCACCAAAGCGTCCTCCCCATCGTTAAAAGGTCGTTGGATAAAATCACGAATGAAGTAGGGGATCAAAGCCGTCTCCTTCTTTATTCAAGCGGGTGGCACTTTAAATAAGGCAGCATTCATGGTGTTGGAGCCGATATTATCGCTGGTACCAATCCTGTTTATGCAAATGGTGAGCAGAGCGGGAATATCACCTTGGGAGCAGGTAAAGATATCATTTTTGAAAGTGTACAAAACCAGCTCGTGGGTGTTGCTACAGCCCTTGGCTCTTAAGACGATTCATAAGAATCATTTTTACTCCTTTCTTCTATAGTTTTTACCCACACATCAGCCCCGCTTATGATGTGCAAGCAAGTGATTTTGATTGATTCAAGAAAAACATTTGAATGCACACTTACCAGAAGAGGAGCATTTAAAAGCAAGTGGTGATCTTGAACAAAAAACAGATTATATCAAGTCACTTGATAACTTTGTTCAGACAGGAGCAAATCCAAGTAGCTTATGGGAGCGTTTTAGAAAATCAGAATTTTCCGAGCATTTAATGGATTTTTTTGCAGGGCTTGCGTTAGGAAAGACACCACAAGAAAGTTTTTCAAATGCATCTATCCTTATGCGGCAGGGCAACAAGGAACGCGCACAATATAAACAAACTTTGCAATTTTTACGCTCTAAAGGGTATAGCGATGAAGATGCGCAAGCACTCACGCAATATCCAGATCTTGCCATGAAAATCATAGGCAACACGTTAAGCCCTCAAGAAGGCTATAGAACACTACTTAAAAGGCTTAATCGGGGGATTATGAATCTGTACCAACCGAATTGCAGAAATGGACCAAAGCGGGAGGCAAACGTTTACAAGGTCTTGTACACCGGCGTGTAGCAGAGGCAGGACTATGGGCGAAAGGGGCTTATGTTTCTTCCAATTATCAAACAGTAGAAACGCAAGCACCAACGGGGGTTTTCAAAGCAGAAGCATTGGCACCGATTATTGGTTCTTTCTCAGGTCTTGGTGGATTTTTAGTGGGCAATGGACCCATTCAATGGGCTTTAGCCGCCATTATGGTTTTAGCCGCATGTACTGGTATTTTCTTTGTTGCTAAACGCTTTCAGGAGCACCGCCTATGATCTTATGGATGAAAAGAAACTTGATGGTAACAGGTGCGGCTTTAGCCGCTTTTTTTATTGCCTTAGCAAGAGCTTTTACTCTTGGGAAAAAAGCAGAGCAACAAAAGCAAACAGAAAAAGCTTTAAAAGCAGCCACAACACGGCTGGAGGTGGAAAGTGAAGTTAATCAAAAAAGTGATGCTGATGTGCATGCTGCTCTCTCTGACTGGTTGCACGACAAATAAATATGCTTCTTCTTGTGTTGGTTGGTTACCTATTTATTTAAGCCGGCAAGATCTGAACGCCATCAGTTCCAATTTAGCAAGAGAGATCTTAAAGCACAATAATCTAGGTGAATGCTTGTGTGGGTGGAAACATGGCTAGAAAAAAAACACAAGACGATATAGAGCTTACAGAATCAGAAAAAGAAATGATCATCACCTATCAAAGCGTGAAAATGATATCTCGCTTGATGAAGTGGATAGCATTTTTTCTTTTTTTGCTTATTCTTGATTTTGCACGCCTCATGGATGCGATAGACAACATCTTCGCTCATTTGAAGCAGTGGTTCTCAAAGAATTAGAAAAACTGTCATACAAGCAAAAACTTCGAAAAATTCTTTTTACTATGAATTGGAGATCCAATCATAAGCGTAGTTCAGAATGCAAACCAAGTCGTAAGAGCTCTAGTGTTTTGGTATTCGACTTTCGATAGATCACAACTAAATCTGGTTTGATATGACAATCACGACAATTGCGCCATTGACCTGTTAGCGCATGATCTCTCCAATGCGCTTTTAGCGGTTCATTCTCCGCTAACGCTTTGACCACAAGCAGCAAATCCTTCTCTAGTGTATTAGCATACCTACCTTTGCTTTCACGTTTAAGGTCAGACCGGAATGAACGCGTATAGACAATATAGCAAGCTTAGGTTTTCTTTTCAGATTTACGCATTTCGGTTCTATCTTCCCGTATCATGGTCCTTAAGCTGTCTAATGATGTATGTTCGACGCATCCCATTTCGGCATCCTCGATAGCTCGTAATGTTTCCGGATTTGGTTGAAAGATCCAAGCGGTAATGTTCGATCTCTAGCAATGCGGGTCATAAACATGCGTACTGCATCCGATACAGTTAAACCCGTAGACTTAATAACTGCACTTGCAATTTCTTGAACTTGATCAGGTATGCGGGCTTGAATTTTTCCCATTTCTAAATCCCCTATTCAATTGTAGTACAATGTACTGCACGTTAAGTCTATGTCAAGAGTTTCAACAATAGCTTTTCACAAGAGAACTTAGCAAAATTCAAAAAATTATTAGAGAAAGTTAGAAGAATAAGATATGTTTTGTAGAAGAATATTGGAAAATCCTATTCCCTAACCTTTATTTATGAACCCCATACTTAAAAAAACATATAAATCAATGTGATATATGAATAAAAAAGAGCATAATATCACTAAAAGAGTGTTATAGAAATGATGTGTCATGACGATTCTACCACTCGATAGTGCTTCGATAAGAGAGGCAATAGCGCTTCTTGAACAAGGGAAGTTAGTAGCGTTACCAACGGAAACTGTTTATGGATTAGCGGGCGATGCAACCAATGGGAGGGCAATTTCTTCTATTTACTCTACGAAGGGTCGTCCACAAATTAATCCTCTTATTGCGCATGTTAGCGGCATCGAAATGGCGGAACGTTATGTTAAAATTGACTTTCTTTCACGCCAATTAATAGAGGAATTTTGGCCAGGGCCTTTGACATTGGTTTTGCCTTTAAAGGAACAGCATAATATCCATCCTTTAACAACCTCTGGTTTGAATACCTTGGCCGTTCGTTTTCCAGACAGTCGTTTTGCGGAAGTGGTACAACATTTTGGCCGTCCACTTGCTGCTCCTAGTGCGAATCAATCGGGGCGTCTTAGCCCTACTTCAGCTGAGGCTGTTTTTGCATCTTTGGGGGAATCTGTTCCTTTGATATTGGACGGAGGACCTGCTAAAATAGGGCTGGAATCAACGATTATTAAAATTTGTGGTGAAAATATTTATCTTTTGCGTCCAGGGGGGCTTGCGGCTGATGAAATTGAAGAGGTTGTGGGGAAGCCTTTAAAACGGATAGATCAAAGGGCGGCGATTGAAGCTCCTGGGATGTTAAAGTCGCATTATGCTCCCAATGCTACGGTTCGTTTGAATGTAGAAAAGGTGGAAAATGGTGAAGCGCTTTTAGCATTTGGTTCAAAGCGTGTTATGGGGGCTGAAAATGCCGTTTCTATTTTAAACCTTAGCGAAGATGGAAAGTTGGAAGAGGCAGCCTCTCATTTATTTCAATATATGAAGGAATTAGATTCATTTAAAGTGAGATGTATCGCAGTAGAACCTATTCCATCATACGGATTAGGAGAGGCTATCAATGATCGTCTTATACGGGCTGCAGCTCCAAAGGAGAAATGAACATGGAGCAGGAATTAATTGAAGGGTTTAGGGAAATTGTTGGTGCTAAGCATGCTATAACGGATCAAGCTTTGATTGCACCGTATTTGCTTGAAGAGCGTGGGCTTTTTCATGGAAAAACACCTTTACTTTTACGTCCATCTTCTTGCGCAGAGGTCTCATCGATTATGCAGTTAGCGAGCAAAACGCGCACACCGATTGTGCCACAGGGTGGAAATACAGGGCTTGTGGGGGGACAACAACCAGATGAAGGAGGAGGGAGCGTTCTTTTATCCATGGAGCGATTAAATAAGATTAGAGCTATAAATCTTGAGGGAAATTTTGTTGTTGTAGAGGCTGGTGTTATTTTACAGGATTTACAGAAAAAAGTGGATGAATCAGGTCGTTTTTTCCCTCTTTCTTTGGCATCTGAAGGTTCTTGCCAAGTAGGAGGCAATCTTTCGTCGAATGCTGGAGGGACAGCTGTTTTAGCTTATGGCAATATGCGTGATCTTTGTCTTGGTTTAGAAGTTGTTTTACCGGATGGGCGTATTTTAGATGATTTGCGTTTTGTTAAAAAAGACAATAGCGGTTACGATTTAAAAGATCTTTTTATTGGTGCAGAAGGCACATTGGGAGTTATAACTGCAGCCGTTTTGAAGATGTTTCCAAAAATAAAAGGAAAAGCTGTTGCTTTGGTGGGATTATATAGTCCGGCGAAGGCTTTAGAGTTTTTATCTCTGGCTCAAGAATATGGAGGAGGGATGTTGACAGGTTTTGAGCTCATGGGAAATCTCAGTTTGCAAATGGCTTTAGATTATAAGATGTGTGAGAAGCCTCCTCTTCAGCGGAAACATGAATGGTATGTATTAATGAACATTTCATCGTTGCAAGGCAATGATGAGGCGTTATCGGTATTGAGTACTATTTTAGAAGAAGCTTTAAAGAATGCGGTGATAGAAGATGCAGTTGTTGCGCAATCTTTAAAACAGCAAGATTTTTTTTGGCAATTACGAGAAAGTATATCATCAGCACAAAAGTTAGCAGGAGGGTCCATTAAGCATGATATTGCAATCCCACTTGCTTCCATTCCTGATTTTATTGCTGAGGCAGCGCTTATTGTTGAAGATATTGCTCCAGGAGCAAGGGTGATTTGTTTTGGACACATGGGCGATGGAAATTTACATTATAATATTACACAACCTGTAGGAGCTGATACGACAGTGTTTTTGCAGTTATGGTCAACAATGAATCATCGCATTCATAGTTTAGTGGTGGACTATAGAGGTGCATTTTCTGCTGAGCATGGAATTGGTCAGCTTAAGCGCGAAGAACTTCGTTCTTTTAAATCGCCTGTCGCATTGGATATTATGCAAGGGATTAAAAAAACACTCGATCCTTTAGGGATAATGAATCCTGGAAAAGTATTATAATTCAAGAATGGTGATCATGCATTTTTGTTTAGATTTTAATAACCAAAAAAGAAACCAGTTGTTTTTTATTCAAACTTTTAATAATCCAATGAGAAAAAGCTGCTAAAGGGTGTATGTTATTTAAGATAAATTGGGATAATGTATATGGCTAATCAATGCTTTAATCAGGCAAAAGCGGTGCTTGAATTTCGGTTAGATCCGTGCCATTTGCCACAAACGACGACATATTTTTCATCCAAAACGGGTAATCAGGTTATTTGTTCGTTAAATGAGCGTGGTGTTTCTTTTAAAACGGATATGCCTTCAAGCTTATCGCATTTAATACCCCCTTATCATTTTCAAGGAATTGCAGCACGTACCGTAAAAACGCGTTCAGGAGAAAGAGCTGTTGCATTAGAATTACTTCATGCCGATGAGGAAGCTTGTATACCGCTTTTGGTTTCCAGAGATTTGAATAATGTTCTTCTGGATTGGCGGTTATGGGCGGATACTTATGGCCTTCCCATGCTTATGATCAATGAAGATAATCGCATTCTGGTTGTAAAAGATCGTTCTGATTTACATCGATTTTTTGGTACAACAGCACATTCTAAACAAAAGCATTTTTTACTTCGTTATAGCAATCCGTTAGGCTTGCGTTTGGTGATTGCGAATCGAATTGCACTCCAGTAAATTAACATGCATTCATTTTTGTACGACCGTCAGCATTTATCTTGTTGTGCTGTAAAACATCGTTGTTTGGGGAGGTAACATAAGGCATGTAAACTTCACACATGAAGTGTTTTTAGAAGATATGGCGAATATTCTAAGTTTGCTTGTAGGTCTTTGTGTAAGTGCAGCATATGAGTGGGAAGCAAGAGGAACCCGCTTAATGAGAATTCAGACCTTTACAGACGGGATTTGGTGTGACTTTTGGTTCTTGAAAACAAAGAGAAAGTCAATGATTGTAAATGAGAGTTTTTTGACACCATACATTGGCAGCAGGAATCGATGATGTAGAACGCTTTTTTCAGAGAGGTAAAAACGGTTTTCATAACAATAGAAACTGTTTTTTTGCGGTATAATTTTGGGTTTTTGCCACATTATTAAAAACACCAGAAGATTACTGGGAGTGTTTTTGAATTTTTTTTATAAATCATTTCTCCATGTTGAATGAAAGCTTTGAATATTGCAGAATATTCTTATTTCATCTCTCTTTTATAATCAAAATCATTTAGATAGAAAGGGTTATCGTAATATTGAGAATTGGAAAATACAATGATGGTATAGGTTTTTATTTTTATTCCAGAAAGCTGGCAGAATGGATTTATACTATTTGCAGGTAGTGTCGTAAAATGGGAATGATAAGCATGAGAGATATTGTTTAAGAATTTGTATGTGAATAACATAACTATCTTTTTTTGGCATTTTATTTTTCGTAAAAGCGGAGTTTCACTAAAAACGCGATAAATAAAAGAAATGATAGTATATACGTTTTTCCTCAGGATTTTATAAGAAAGAAAGTGTTTATAAAAATGATGAGAAAATGCGTTTAAAGTAAAGACAACAGTAAAATGATTATTTTATATTACATCTTCAGATTCAGAAAATTTTCCTATTTTATCATGAGTAGATATCCTATTTACAATATTTGATTGTTCAAAGGAAAGCACACTTATTTTTTCAAAATTATGGTCAACGTAAAACAGTGAGAAAATTTGTGTGTCATGCTCTTATATAAGATAAGAAAATCGTAAAAAAAGAATATTCAAAGGATTTAATTTTCTCGCGCAACGGCTCTCCATCCGATATCTCGACGAACAAAACCTTCTGGCCAATCAATAAAATCAACAGCTTCATAAGCACGTTTTTGTGCATGCGTAATCGTTTTTCCTGTTGCAGTTATATTGAGTACACGTCCACCATTTGCAATGAGTTCTCCATCACGCAACACTGTACCAGCTTGAAAAACTTTCACATCGGGAAGAGTGTTTACTTGATCAACGTTACGGATAACAGTACCTTTTTGGGGAGAGTCTGGATAACCATTAGCAGCCATAACAACGGTGAGAGCTGTTTTTTCAGACCACCGAAGAGGCTTATTTTCGAGTTTTCCTTGAGCTGCAGCAAGAAAAATTGGCAAAATATCATCTTTGAGGCGCATCATTAAAACTTGACATTCAGGATCACCGAATCGTACGTTAAATTCAATTAATTCGGGTCCTTTTTGCGTTATCATTAATCCGACGAAGAGAATACCTTTAAAGGGGGCGCCCATTTCTTTCATGCTTATTAAAGCTGGTTCAACAATTTCTTTGAGAGTACGATTCACTATTTCTTGGGTCATGATGGGCGCTGGTGAATAAGCACCCATACCACCGGTGTTTGCTCCAGTATCCCCATCACCTACACGTTTATGATCTTGAGCAGATCCAAAAGGAAGAGCAAGTTTACCATCACAAAGGCAGAAGAAGCTTGCTTCTTCACCTTCAAGAAAAGATTCTACAACAATTTTGTTTCCTGCATCTCCAAATGTACTTTTGAAGCAGGCATCAACTGCGTTAAACGCTTCTTCCATAGTTGTTGCAACCACGACACCTTTGCCAGCTGCTAAGCCATCAGCTTTAATAACAATGGGAACACCTTGTTGCTGAATGTAAGCTTTAGCTTTAGAGGCATCATTAAAGCATTGGTAACTTCCTGTAGGAATGTTATTCTTCCGACATAAATCTTTTGTAAAGGCTTTTGAACCTTCTAGTTGAGCAGCTTTTTGAGTAGGACCAAATACACATATGTTAGCGCTATTAAGAGAGTCTGTTATACCCGCCACCAAGGGTGCTTCTGGTCCTACAATTACAAGATCAATAGAATGTGCTTTACAAAAATCAATAACAAGGGGATGGTCATCAATGTTCAAATTAATATTTTCACCAAATTCTGTTGTTGCAGGATTTCCAGGAGCACAATATAACTTTGTTAGCAGTGGTGATGCTGCTATTTTCCATGCTAAAGCATGTTCTCGTCCACCTGAGCCAATAAGAAGAATATTCATTGCTTGCTCCTCTCATAAAAGATAATTAATCTCATCCCCTTCTCATAAGAATGAAATGTCTCTATCGCAAGACCAAAGGTAAATCATTTGATGAAAAAAAATAAAAATATCGCGCATGTTCAGTCCTATGATAGCCAAGGACGGGTTATGGATGCATCTTCCAAACAATGGGTCTACAGCTTCCTTCCCCGTTCTTTATGGTTTTATGCGCAATTGGCGCGTTGGGATCGGCCTATCGGTTGGCAATTGTTGATGTGGCCTTGTTTTTGGTCAACAACAATGGCTTTTTTCTCTTATAACATGCATTACGATACTCTTTTATCAATGTTTCTTCATTGGGTTTGGTATCTTTTTCTTTTTTTTCTGGGGTCTATTGCTATGCGAGGGGCAGGATGTACTTGGAATGATCTTATTGACCATAAAATTGATGCTCAGGTAGAAAGGACACGTTCTCGCCCATTGCCGACAGGTCATGTGAGTCGGTTGCAAGCAAGAGTTTTTATACTTGTGCAATGTTTAGTTGGTTTAGTTGTTTTATCACAATTTAATAGGTTTAGTTTTTTTCTAGGTATTTCGTCATTGATAGCTGTTGCATTTTATCCTTTTATGAAACGCGTAACATATTGGCCGCAGTTTTTTTTAGGCGTTGCATTTAATTGGGGGGCATTAATGGGGTGGGCTGTTATCTTTGGAAGTTTAAGCTGGGCACCAATCTTGCTTTATGTGGGATCAATTTTGTGGACCATAGGATACGACACAATCTACGCACATCAAGATAAAGAAGATGACATTACTGTTGGTGTCCGTTCTACGGCTCTTCTTTTTGGTAAAGCAACCAAGCGTGCTTTAGTATTTTTGTATGGTGGTTTTGTGATGTTCGTTAGTCTAGCATTTTATTTAGCTGGAGTTCCTGTTCTTAGTTTTTTGGGGATTTTTGTGGCAAGCATCCATATGTTTATTCAAATTAAAGTCATTGATATAGATGATAGTTCACAATGCCTTAGGCTTTTCAAATCTAATTCGCTTATTGGTTTTGTGATTTTTGCTGGTTTAGTATGTGGGGGTATATGGATGATATTTTATCCTGCGGTCTAAAAATAAGTTAGCTAAAATCATAGTTTCTACTGAATACAGTATGTTTTTTTTAATAAGCTTGTTGCTAATCTACTTTTAAGCAATACAGTAGAAAATATCACCAATTAACCTTTACAGTGAAAATAAAATTCTTCTATTTAAATAAAATAAATCATCTTCTTTTAGAATTTTTCGAATAAAAAATATTTGTTTAATTGTTGCGAAGAAAAAATCTTCATAACGATGAAGTTTGAAGGATTAGGGATAAAGTTTTTGTCTTTTCCAATCGCTGTGTTCAACACAATCCCGTGTAAAAAGCAGACGATCATGTAAACGAAATGGGCGATCGCACCAGAACTCTATAGAAAGGGGTTTAACACGAAACCCAGACCAATAAGGTGGTCGTGGAATATTGCCTAGAGCATAACGCGCAGTATATTGAGCAATTGCTTTTTCGAGCACAAAACGATTGTCTAAAGGTTGAGATTGTTTAGAGGCCCATGCACCAATTCGACTACCACGTGGTCGCGATTGGAAATAGGCATCGGCTTCCTGTTGACTTACTTTTTCAACGATTCCTCTAATTCTGACTTGACGACGGAGTGATTTCCAATGAAAACCTAAGGATGCTTTCATTGATTTTAAAATTTCTTGTCCTTTACAGCTTTCATAATTGGTATAGAAGACGAATCCTTGGGGACTGTAGTCTTTGAGGAGAACCATACGAACATTAGGGAGTCCTGTTTCGTCAACTGTTGCTAATGCCATAGCATTCGGATCATTTATTTCACTTATCGTTGCCTCTTCAAGCCACTTTGCGAAAAGTTCAAAAGGTTTTTGCATTTTCATAAAATGATCATCTGTTGGTATTTTTGTGCTCATAGTTTCTCCAAATATCAGTGAGCATGGGTGAGGCATTTTCTCATTTACTTTATCATCAAGACGTTACAGTACTATTTTTTCTTATTTTCAAAAAGCCAATGCTATCGTGTATTTCTATGGTAGTATAATTATTTTTACTTTAGCATAGACTACAAGGAGCTATATTAAATAAATGTCTCATTTTATCTGGTATTTTAGTTTATTGATAGACATATAAAGAGAAAAGAAGAAATTATTCTTTAGAATAGACTGATGAAGCTATAAGGGATATTGAACAACGTATCAGTTGATATTTTGAAAACGAAGAAATTGAAAAGAGGGCAATATGCGTGATCCCTACACGATTCTGGGTGTGGCACGTACCGCAAAATCGCAAGAGATTAAATCGGCATTTAGAAGATTAGCGAAGAAATATCATCCAGACCATAATAAAGATGATACAAAGGCTAAAGAGAAATTTGCTGAAATTAATCAAGCCTATGAAATTATAGGTGATAAAGATAAAAAGGCACAATTTGACCGCGGTGAAATTGATATGGAAGGAAAACCGCTTTATCAAGCCTATGGTGCTGGTGAAAATTTTAGCAATAAACAAAATCCCTTTTCAGGAAGAGCAAAGGGATTTGATTTTTCCTCTTCAGGTGGTGCAAGTTTTGATGCGAGTGATATTTTTCGGGATCTGTTTGGAGGAGGTGGTAGCTTTTCGAATTCCACACACTATAACCGTCCCCAACAAGGAGCACATGTTCGTGCTAATCTTGCCATAACATTAGAGCAGATGGTTGGCGCAGAAAAGGTGGAAGCTGTTTTTCCAAATGGAAAAAAGTTAAAAATTAAACTGCCAGATTATATTGAAGACGGACAGACTATTCGTTTAAAAGGTCAGGGAGAAGAGGTACCTCACGGGCAAGCAGGAGATGCGTTAATAACCATTCAGATTCAAAAACATCCTCGTTTTCGGGTTGAAGGAAGAGCACTCCATCTTGATTTACCAGTTTCTCTTAAACATGCTGTTTTGGGAGCAAAAGAAGAAGTTGAGACGTTGGAGGGGCGTGTGGTTTTAACGATTCCTGCGTGGTCAAGTTCTGATCGCGTTTTACGGTTGAAAGGGAAAGGGCTTCGTTTAAAAAATGGTACAAGAGATGATCTTTATGTGCATGTTCGCATTATGTTGCCGGGAGATGAAAATACCGCCGCACTAGAACAGTTTTTGCAAATGCAACAAGATTAATTTTAAAAATTTTATATATAAAAGCGTAGTTTTTGTTTGATTTTAAACCAATTGCTTGAAGAAAAAGTTGACCTGTGTCATAGGCAGGTGAATAATACTAATTTTAAGTAACAATGGGGCAGTGCTGATGGCTAAGGGTAATGGTTTATTGTACGGTAAGCGTGGTTTAATTTTGGGGTTGGCCAATAATCGCTCCATCGCTTGGGGAATCGCTAAAGCGGCAAGTAGCGCAGGGGCAGAGCTTGCTTTTACCTATCAGGGTGAAGCAATGAAAAAGCGTGTCGAGCCTTTGGCTGAAGAATTAAAGGGATTTGTTTGTGGACATTGTGATGTTTCTGACAGTGTCTCTATTGATACGGTCTTTAGAGAAATAGAGAAGAAATGGGGAAAACTTGATTTTTTAGTTCATGCTATTGGTTTTTCTGATAAAGATGAATTAAGTGGTCGTTATATTGATATCAGCGAATCAAATTTTATGATGACCATGAATATTTCCGTTTATTCCCTAACAGCTCTAACGAAGCGTGCAGAAAAATTGATGCCAGATGGTGGTTCAATCTTGACACTAACCTATTATGGTGCAGAAAAGGTTGTTCCCAATTATAATGTAATGGGGGTTGCCAAAGCCGCTCTTGAAGCGAGCGTGAAATATTTAGCGGTAGATTTAGGTCCCCAAAATATTCGTGTTAATGCTATATCTGCTGGACCAATTAAAACGTTAGCGGCTTCTGGTATTGGTGATTTTCGTTATATTTTAAAATGGAATGAATATAATGCTCCATTACGTCGTACGGTAACAATTGAAGAGGTTGGTGATTCTGCGCTTTATTTTCTTTCAGATTTGTCTCGTTCTGTTACCGGTGAAGTCCATCATGTTGATTCGGGTTATAATATCATAGGTATGAAAGCAGTTGATGCACCAGACATTTCTGTCGTTAAAGAATAAAGTTTGGTTTATAAGATTTTATTAGACAGCAGTAATTTGACCAAATTTAAGGTGTCCAAGAGTATTTGGGAGAAAAGAGCTGTTTTGTGTATAGCACACAACATACGTTATCGTTGTATATATTTGACAGAGAAATGGATCTTTTTTCATGTCGCATAATACATTTGGTCATTTGTTTCGTGTAACAACATGGGGTGAAAGTCATGGTGCTGCTCTTGGTTGTGTCATTGATGGTTGTCCACCTGGAATTATTTTTACTCTTGCAGAAGTTCAAGCTTATCTTGATAAACGCAAGCCAGGACAATCAAAATACACAACGCAGCGCCGAGAACCAGATGAAGTAGAGGTCCTTTCAGGAGTTGTTGTTCAAGACGATGGAACGACATTGGTGACAACAGGTACACCAATTTCTCTGTTGATTCGAAACACAGATCAACGCTCTCAAGATTATGGAGCAATTGCTCATCAGTATCGTCCAGGACATGCGGATTATACTTATGATATTAAATATGGCATTCGTGATTTTCGAGGCGGGGGACGTGCTTCGGCACGGGAGACGGCAGCACGTGTTGCAGCAGGTGCATTTGCTCGTAAAATCGTTCCTGGTTTGATTGTACGAGGAGCAGTGATAGCAATTGGTCCTCATAATATTAATCGTGATCGTTGGGATTGGTCAGAGGTCGATAATAATCCTTTTTTTACAGCTGATGCAGAGATGGTTCAAATTTTTAGTGACTATATCAGTAAACTCCGTAAAGAGGGGACATCTGTTGGTGCGGTTGTTGAGATCGTTGCAGAAAATGTTCCGGCAGGTTTAGGAGCCCCTATTTACGCAAAGCTTGATCAAGATATTGCCTCGTTACTTATGTCGATTAATGCGGTAAAAGGTGTGGAAATTGGTGATGGTTTTGCGGCAGCCCGCTTGAGGGGAGAAGAAAATGCGGATGAAATGCGAATGGGAAATGATGGAAAACCGCTTTTTTTATCAAATCATGCGGGAGGTATTTTAGGGGGAATATCGAGTGGACAGCCAATTGTTGCGCGTTTTGCTGTAAAGCCTACTTCATCAATTTTAACACCTCGTCGTTCCATTGATGTTGATGGTCATGATATAGACGTTATAACAAAGGGACGTCATGATCCATGTGTTGGGATTCGTGCCGTTCCTGTTGGTGAAGCGATGGTTGCTTGTGCTATTGCTGACCATTATCTAAGACATCGCGGTCAAGTTGGGTGATTGAAAAGGTGAACAATGGCGTATGATGAAAAAAAAATTGTTTCTGCACTTAAAGCTTTTGAACGCGGTGAAATTGTTGTGGTGACAGATGATGATGACCGTGAAAATGAGGGTGATTTAACTGTTGCTGCAGCGCATTGTACAGAAGAAAAGATGGCGTTTATTCTTCGTCACACAACAGGTATTGTGTGCACACCTATGCCAAAAAAAGAAGCAAAACGGTTTAATCTTTCTCCTATGGTACCAGATAATAACTCTGTACATGGGACGCAATTTACGGTTACTGTTGATTTTAAACACGGCATAACAACAGGGATCTCAGCACATGACCGTACATTAGCTGTACGTAATCTTGCGAATTCAAATGCAAGTGCGGATGATTTTGTTCGTCCAGGGCATGTTTTTCCTTTAATTGCGCATGAAGGGGGAGTGCTCATGCGTTCAGGTCACACGGAGGCCGCTGTTGATTTATGTAAATTAGCTAATTTGCCGCTGGTTGGTGTTATCGGTGAGTTAGTTAATGATGATGGAAGCGTTAAACATGGCGATCAGATTATGAAATTTGCGCAAGAACATCGGTTGCATATTATAACGGTTGCAGATTTAATTGCTTACCGCCAACGTAAGGAAATATTGATCAAGCATGTTGGAGAAATGCCTATTGAAACATTCGTAGGTCCCGCTATTGTTCAAAGTTATCAACTCCCTTGGGAAGTCGTTCAGCATATTGCAATTGTTTTTGGTGATGTCCGTGAGGGTGAGAATATTCCTGTGCATTTACATCATGAAAACATTATAAGTGACGTTTTTTGTCAAACTTCAGATATTATGGTGATGATGCGGCGTATGATGGAAAAAGAAAAACGTGGCGTATTTATTTATTTGCGTGAAGGATCTGTTATACAATCAACTGTTGGTATTCAAAACATGACAAGAAACAGTTCAGAAAACCATGTGCAGGCGATTGCACGCGAAGAAGAATGGCGCAAAATTGGTTTAGGATCACAAATTTTAAAATATTTAGGAATAGGCTCTGTTATTGTTTATGCTGCTAAAGAGCATCATTATGTAGGTTTGGAAGGTTTTGGAGTTCGTATATCCAGAACAGATATTTTTTGAGGTTCATATGAAAAAAGAGATACAAGAGGGGGATATTACGACCTTAAGCTTTGAGCAAGCGCTTAAGCAACTTGAAGTTATTGTCGAAAATTTGGAACGTGGCGATGTGCCTTTGGAACAATCCATTGATATTTATGAACGCGGTGAAGCGCTTAAAAAGCATTGTGAAAAACTCTTAAGAGTTGCTGAAGCTAAAGTTGAAAAAATCCAGCTTTCAGAAGAAGGTTTTCCAGAAGGAGTGGAACCACTTGATGCTAAATAATTTAAATCTTTTTGGATATTTATTGTGGGACTTAAGAGAAGCAATAACCTTAGTTTATAAACAGAAAGTTTTATTGATTTCTTTTTTATAAAATAAGTTAAAAATGAGGAAATTATAGCTCATCTCAAATAGAAAAGAGCATTTTCAGTAAAAAAGATGCAAAACTGTAAATAAAAGAGTAGAGAAGATATATTTTTATCATTGTGTTTTCTTGAGTTAAGATAATAGGAAGGATTTTTTTTGTCTCAGGTCTTAACACCATTGCTTGACCGTGTTTGTTTTCCGCAAGATTTGCGGGCATTACCTGAGTCTGATTTGGTACAGTTGGCTGATGAGTTGCGGACCGCAACAATTGATGCGGTTTCTGTAACAGGTGGTCATCTTGGGGCGGGACTTGGTGTTGTTGAGCTCACTGTTGCATTACATTATATTTTTAATACACCAGAGGATAGGATTATTTGGGATGTTGGTCATCAAACCTATCCACACAAGATTTTAACGGGGCGTAGAGAAAAAATTCGCACATTACGTCAGGAGGGCGGATTATCTGGTTTTACAAAACGTTCAGAAAGTGTGTATGATCCATTTGGAGCGGGGCATTCGTCTACTTCTATTTCAGCGGGGCTTGGTATGGCAGTGGCAAGTGCTTTGAAAGTAGAGACAAGACGCAATATCATAACTGTCATTGGTGATGGTGCAATGTCTGCGGGCATGGCTTATGAAGCCATGAACAACGCTGGTGCTTTGAATGCACGCTTGATTGTTGTTCTTAATGATAACGATATGTCTATAGCACCACCTACAGGTGCTATGAGTGCACATCTTGCACGATTAGTGTCTCGTCCTTCTTATCGTCATTTGCGTGAACGCGTAAAGATGTTGAGCGAAAAATTGCCAAAGTTTTTTTTGGATAAAGCTCGTCGTTCAGAGGAATTTGCGCGTGGCCTTTTGGTTGGGGGAACTTTATTTGATGAGCTTGGCTTTTATTATGTTGGACCCATAGATGGGCACAATTTGGGGCATTTATTGCCTGTTTTTAAAAATGTTCGTGAATATCCTAATGGTCCTGTTTTGGTGCATGTTGTAACCCATAAGGGAAAGGGATATCCACCTGCAGAGGCCTCGTCTGATAAATATCATGGTGTTAATCGTTTTGATGTCACGACAGGAAAACAGGTAAAAGCATCAAGTAATATTCTACCCTATACCAAGGTATTTTCTAAAGCTTTAATAGAAGAAGCTCGCCATGATGATAAGATTGTTGGCATAACAGCAGCGATGCCAACAGGGACAGGCCTTGATTCTTTTGCGAAAAAATTTCCTGAAAAAATGTTTGATGTTGGTATCGCTGAGCAACATGCCGTAACTTTTGCGGCAGGACTTGCTTGTGAAGGGTATAAGCCTTTTGTTGCAATTTATTCTACTTTTTTACAGCGTGCTTATGATCAAATTATTCATGATGTATCAATTCAAAAATTACCGGTACGTTTTGCTATTGACCGAGCAGGTTTTGTGGGGGCAGATGGTGCAACACATGCTGGAAGTTTTGATATTGTTTTTTTGGCCACTCTTCCTGAGTTTGTTGTTATGGCACCTTCTGATGAGCTTGAACTGATGCATATGGTGCGTACAGCTGCAGCTTATGATCAGGGACCAATTTCTTTTCGTTATCCGCGTGGTGAGGGGATTGGTATAGATTTACCGCAACGTGGTGAGTTATTAGAAATTGGAAAAGGGCGCGTTCTGCGTGAAGGAAATAGAATCGCTTTGGTTTGTTTTGGAACGCGGATGTCAGAAGTGTTGCAAGCTGCTGATGCGTTGGAGGCTGAAGAATTGTCTACAACGGTTGCAGATGCACGGTTTGCAAAACCTTTAGATAAAGATTTGATGCGTCGTTTGGCACGTGAGCATGAGGTATTGGTGACAATTGAAGAAGGGGCAATCGGTGGATTTGGAGCGCACATATTACAATTTTTAGCGCAAGAAGGGCTCTTAGAGCATGGTTTGAAAGTTCGTACACTAAAATTTCCTGATGAATATTTGAATCATGGTTCACCAGAAAAAGTTCTTTCACGTGTCGGACTTGACGCTATGGGTATTTTAAACACGGTTTTTGCTGTTTTGGGACGCGAGATTCGAACAGGATAGAAAATTCGAGTATGAGATGGCTTCCAGAAAAAGACTCGATATTTTTTTAGTTGAAAAAAACTTTTTTACGACACGTTCACGCGCACGTGATGCAATTATGCGCCAAACTGTTAAAGTTAACGGAGAAATCGTTTTTAAAGCTGGGCAAATCGTTTTTGATGATGCAGAGATTACCGTTTGTGATCCAGCGCAGAATTATGTTTCTCGGGCAGCGTTAAAATTGATTGCTGCACTTGATGCATTTCCAATTGTAACGGACAAAGTGACAGCCATTGATGTTGGTGCATCAACAGGTGGTTTTACGCAAGTTCTCTTAGAGCGTGGAGCAGATCATGTCATTGCCGTTGATGTTGGGCATCATCAATTTGATAAACGTTTATTGGGCAACAGTGCTATAACGTTATTAGAAGGCTTGAATGTCAGAGATTTTAAACAGGAACATTTAGGTGGGCGAGAAATTGATCTTATCGTTTCAGATGTTAGCTTTATTTCGCTCAAACTTGCGTTGCCTCCCGTGTTGTCTTTAGCCAAGAAGGGTGCCCAAGCTGTTTTACTGGTAAAGCCTCAGTTTGAGGTTGGTCGTAAACACTTTAGTAAGGGAGGAATATTAAGTCCATCAAGTGCTAAAGAAACTGCTGAGGCGCTTTTTGTTTGGTTAAATACACAAACAGGGTGGAGTGCAAAAGGTTTAATTTCTTCCCCTATTACAGGTGGTGATGGCAACGTGGAATATTTACTATTCGGAGAAAAACAAGAGTGAATGACAATGTCATAATCGATCATATCGGAGCAAATGGTTATGGTATTGCTAAGACGTCTCACGGCTTCGTTTCTGTTCCTTTTACTTTACCAGGAGAGTGTGCTGAAATTACTGTTCATGGAAAATATGCAACATATATAACATTAAAAGAAAAATCATCAGAACGCATTGATACTCTTTGTCAGCATTTTGGAGAATGTGGAGGGTGTACTCTTCAGCATTGGCATATGGATGCTTATCGCGTATGGAAACAACAATTGGTTGTTGAGGCGCTTAAAAAGTATGGACTTAATAATGTTGTTGCGCCTTTAATAGAATGTAAACCTTATAGCCGACGGCGGATTACTCTAACAGCATCCATGACCCCACAGGGGCAAAAAGTTGGTTTTAACCGTTATCTCTCTCATGAGATTGTAGCTCTTGAGGAATGCCCAGTAAGCCGTCCAGAGCTTATTTCTCAGTTGCATAATATCAGAGAGCTCTGTGCTTTTCTAAAGAGCTCTGCCAAACGGTTTCATGTTACGATAACATGTGTTGAAAATGGTTTAGATGTTGCTTTAAGCGGTTGCATTATACACCATGAATCACTTCGTCAGAGAATGATCAGTGCTGCTCTTTCATATGGGATTATACGTTTATCTGTTGACGGTGAAGTTTTGGTTGAACGAGAAAAACCAGAGATTTACTTTGGAGATGTCCGTGTTGAATTTCCTTCTGGTGGTTTTCTGCAAGCAACTTGTGAAGCTGAAAATATAATGGGCAATATTATTTTGACTCATTTAAAAAAAGCAAAGAATGCTGTTGATTTGTTTTCAGGGGTAGGAACATTTACCTTGCGTATGGCAAAAAAGATGAATGTTCATGCAGTAGAAAATAATGAAGATGCATTAAGAAATCTAAATACAGCAGCACGTTTTGCGACTGGTTTAAAAACGGTCACTTGTGAAAAACGTGATCTTTTCCGACATCCCCTTTCTGTAAAGGAACTTGAATGTTTTGAGAGTGTTGTTTTTGATCCTCCCCGTGCTGGTGCAGAGCAACAAGTACGTGAATTAGCGAAGACAACAGTATCACGTGTTGTGGCAATTTCTTGTAATCCTACTACATTTGCTCGTGATTTATCTCTTCTTGTTGCAGGGGGGTATACAGTAGAAAAAATCATACCGATTGATCAATTTTTATGGTCACCACATGTCGAAGTTGTTGCTGTTTTGAGCAAAAAGAAAAAAAAGAAAGGTTGGAAACTTTAGCCTGAAAGTTTTTTAATACTATGAAGATTTTTTAAAAGTTGACCTGTGTATTATTATAAAATTTCTCCAAAATTTATCTATAATAATAACCTTTTTCTCGTTGAGCTAAGAGCACTGAATGTAGAAAGTGCTTTTTTCTTTTAAGCTTTTTTATTATGAAATATAAAAGACAAGTTACCCCACACAAAAAAACCACACAAAAGACTAATATCTTACGAAAAAGATGTGTCTGAATAAGCCTGTGCCGTCGTTATATTTGCCATCCCCTAATGTTTCTTAAAACTCTTGGTACTTGAGACGGCCCATAAGAGGAATCTTTAGTCTTTTCTTGTACAGTTTTTATCCATATAACTCTCCCCGCCTGTAACGTATAAACGAATGATTTTGATTGATCCAACAGACACAGATTTAAAATGAGAGAATCTTGCGGTATTCAAGGTTCTAATACAATATGAATAACGCTAGATTATCTTTATAAATCAATTCATTGTAATCTCCCCCTCACAAAATGGTCATAATAGACGAGAAGGAGGCAATACTGGGAAGGAATGAGCAAGCTTATTCCTCTATAAGCGCAGTTCCACCGATTGTCATATTATTGATTCGAAGATGAGGTTGACCAACACCAACAGGGACATTTTGCCCTGCTTTTCCGCACATACCAATACCATTATCTAGTTTACTATCATTACCAATCATTGTGATACGTTTCATAGCATCCGGTCCATTTCCAATAAGAGTTGCACCTTTGATTGGTGCACAAATTTTGCCATTTTCTACTCGGTATGCTTCAGTACATTCAAAGACGAATTTTCCGGAAGTAATATCAACTTGTCCTCCACCAAATGAAACAGCATAGATACCACTTTTAAGTGAAGAAAGGATTTCTTCAGGTGTTTTATCTCCTCCTAGCATGATTGTATTGGTCATTCGTGGCATTGGTGCATAAGCATAAGATTCACGCCGTCCATTTCCAGTTGATTTACCTCCCATAAGCCGTGCATTAAGTCTGTCTTGCATAAAACCAACGAGTTTTCCATCTTCAATGAGAACGTTATATCCTGAAGGGGTCCCCTCATCATCGACAGTGAGAGAGCCACGGCATTGTGGAATTGTTCCATCATCAACAACTGTAACACCTTTTGCTGCAACTTGTTGTCCTAAAAGTCCAGCAAAAGCCGATGTTTTTTTACGGTTAAAGTCACCTTCTAAACCATGACCTACGGCTTCATGGAGCATAACACCAGGCCATCCGTTAGCTAAGACAACATCAAAAGATCCAGCAGGTGCTGCTTCTGCTTCTAAATTTGTTAAAGCCATACGTAAGGCTTCATCCGCGGCTTTTTTCCAATTGTCTTCATGAATAAATTGGTTAAATGCTTGTCTCCCTCCACATCCATAAAAACCATTTTCACGACGATTGCCTTCAGCTGCGACCACAGATATAGAAAGTCGCACAAGGGGACGAATATCACGAACCAAATAACCATCTGCACGTAAAATTTCAACATGTTGTAGCGAGCCGGAAAGAGAAACAGTCACCTGATGCAATTTATCATTTTTAGCACGTAAATAGGCATCAATTTTTTGCAAAAGAGCACTTTTTTCTTCAAATGATGGAGCATCAAGGGGATTATGCGGTTGATAAAGCCTTTTGTTTGTTTGTTGAGGTGCTATGCTATAAGTCCCTGCATGATTATTATAGGTAACAGCTTTAGCAGCTTCACTGGCACGTTTGAGTGCAGCAGCTGATAACTCACTAGAGTGAGCATATCCAGTAGCCTCTCCAGCAACAACGCGTAGTCCAAATCCCATATCTTGATGAAATGAGCCGTTTTTAAGCTGTCCATTATCAAATAAAAGAGCTTCGCTTTCTGTGTACTCAAGGTAAAGCTCACCATCATCAGCATGATGAAGTGTTTCCTGTATAAGTGATTGCACTTTAGAGGAAGCAATATCAAAATGATCAATCAGCGATTTCATAAGAATTATCCTATTTTTATGGGGGCTCAGAAGATTTTTATCAATCTAATTTTAAGAATCTTTCAAAATATACGATGAGATTTTGATTGTTTAAAATGTATTGATTTCATTCATGTCGGTAAGGTTGCATAGGCGTCGCCAAGACCATGAAGGTCAACAAAACCTCCAATCCCTTGTTCCGGAGTTGTAAAGATAAAATAGGTTGCCATTTTTCCTTTTAAAAAGAGCTGCAATATGTCTTCTTTAAGAAAGGCTTCAGCAACACAATTATCACCAAGACAACGACGATATTCCATTCTGCCCATATTTTTATCGTCAATTTTAATTCCAACGCCAGGACGTAATTCAACGCGAATCGGAACAAAAACACGCATCAAAGCACCTTGCTTTTGAGGAAGTTTATAAAATGTAACGCGCAAGGTAATATCTTGACGCCCTTGTGTGTGAACGTTTTGTACAACTTCACACTGTATGTTAGGTGTACCTGGTGGTAGAGAACACACTTTTGTCCATGCACCATAGGTTTGCGGAGCAGGGACATCTTGTGCATAGGGTGTTTGTGCAAATGCATGACTGATAAAACTACTATAAAGCGTGTAAAGAACAGCACCAATAAAAAAAGTTTTTTTGAGTAATTTATAAAGTATCACAGAAAATCCTATCCGACTCAACACCCACAACCATGCATAGATTTACATAAAAAAATGAATTCCCCATAAAAAACCATAACACAAAATCAGTATTTACCCAAATATATTAATTCATATGATATATTTTTATGATACATTTGTAATGTGGAGAGAACGTTGATTGAAAAAATGTATTTTTATTGCCAATATTTCCATTTACTTTTAGGGGATACGTGCGAAAGAGATATTTCATATTTTCTCAAAAATACGATTGGTCTTAATGGGTCATTTCCATACGCTAGATAATATTTGTCAGATAATATTGGATTTGTGAATGACAGAAATGGAAAAGGGCTTTGAGTGGAATGTCAGTTTCAGAAGAGTTATCGGTTGTGAATGGTAAATCAACGCCACCAAAATCCGGTATTGGTGATTACATCACATTATTAAAGCCACGTGTTATGTCTCTTGTGGTCTTTACGGCTCTGGTTGGTTTGCTTGTATCGCCTGTTCCTATCAATCCGTGGTATGGTTTTTTAGCAATTTTATGTATTGCTGCTGGTGGCGGTGGTGCGGGAGCACTGAACATGTGGTATGATGCTGACATTGATGCTGTGATGGAACGGACTAAAAAGCGTCCTATTCCCATGGGTAAAATCAGCTCCCAAAAGGCATTTATTTTTGGCATGGTTCTTTCTATGCTCTCGGTATTGGTTATGGGGAGCTTCATTAATTGGTTTGCGGCATTTTTTCTTGCGTTTACGATTTTCTTTTATGTCGTTATCTATACAATTTGGTTAAAGCGTATCACACCACAAAATATTGTTATTGGTGGTGCTTCTGGGGCTTTTCCACCAATGATTGGATGGGCCGTGACAACAGGGACAGTGAGTATTGATAGCTTTTTATTATTTTTAATCATTTTTATGTGGACCCCCCCTCACTTTTGGGCTCTTTCTTTATTTTCATCTCTTGATTATGAGGCTGCAGGTATCCCTATGATGCCTAATGTACGAGGTGAACATTCAACAAAAAAACAGATTTTATTTTATACTGTTTTGATGGCATTGTGTGCTGCTGCTCCTTGCTTTACTGGTCTTGGCGGAATTTTTTATGGTATTTTTTCAACAATTTTAAGCATTATCTTTATTTATTTTGCCTATCGTTTATGGAAAGCTGATACACATAATGAAACTATTTTGATGGCCAAAAAAACGTTTTTCTTTTCGTTACTTTATTTGGCAGCTATCTTTGGAATTCTTTTGATTGAATCTCTTGTTTGGTATTTTATCGCTCTTTAGTTGCGTAAAATGAAAGAGCAAATTTTAAAAGAGCTTTTCTTCAAGAAAATGCTGTAAGAAAACACGATAGAGTGTGTTCTTATGCAAAAGATGATATTGCACGTTTTTTTACATTGCTTATTCATGTATAATAATAGGTTGTTTGAATATATAGCTAAAACTATAGAGATTAAGGATGATTTATGTCTGGACTTCCCCCTTTAACGATACGTCTTTGTGGTCCACGTGGATTTTGTGCAGGGGTTGATCGTGCTATCCAGATTGTTCTGCTTGCATTAAAAAAATATGGTGTTCCAGTATATGTTCGTCATGAAATTGTACACAACCGCTACGTAGTTGAGGGATTACAGCAACGGGGTGCTGTTTTTGTCGAAGAACTTAATGAGATTCCAGAAGAACATCGCAATCAACCAGTTGTTTTTTCTGCTCATGGTGTACCAAAATCTGTTTCAGAAGAAGCACGATACTATAATTTGTTTTATCTCGACGCAACATGTCCGTTGGTCTCGAAAGTTCATAAACAAGCGATACGACATCAACGTCATGGTCGTCATGTTATATTGATTGGTCATGCTGGTCATCCTGAGGTGATAGGGACAATGGGACAGCTTGAAGAAGGGGTTGTGACGCTTATTGAAACGATAGAAGATGCTTTGCATTATCAACCCAATGATCCAGATAAATTAGGATTTGTTACACAAACAACGCTTTCTGTTGAAGATACTGCAGGAATTATCGATATATTACAACAACGTTTTCCTACATTAGCAGCACCAGCGGCTGAATCAATTTGCTATGCTACAACGAATCGACAAGATGCGGTTAAAGCAGCGGCAAAGGGGAGTGATTTGTTTTTGATTGTTGGAGCACCAAACTCTTCTAATTCACGACGTTTAGTAGAGGTTGCCGAAAAGTCTGGTGCGCGGCAAGCTATTTTAGTTCAGCGCGCTGATGAAATTAATTTTGAAAACCTAAAATCTCTTTCTATAGTCAGTCTTTCAGCAGGGGCTTCGGCTCCTGAAATTATTATTGATGAAATTATTTCAGCATTTCGTGAGCGTTATGATGTCACAATAGAATTAGCTGAAACAGTGGTAGAAACGGAAAAATTTTTAGTGAGTCGCGAATTACGCGACGTCATTTTAACGTCTCAAGATATGGCTTTCGTTAATGGTCAAGCAAATAATGCAAAAAATGAAAATCAGAATACAGACATGTCTACAACGAAAGCAGAATAATGGCCGTTTATACAGATATTCACCCAAATGATTTAAAAGTGTTTTTAACACGTTATGCAATAGGATCACTTTTGTCTTATCAAGGTATAGAAGAGGGGATTGAAAATTCTAATTTTATGTTAGAGACAACACAAGGGCGATTTATTTTAACACTTTATGAAAAGCGTATTTCAAAAGATGATTTACCTTTTTTTTGTCGCTTGATGCAGCATTTAGGACAGCGTGGAATTCCTTGTCCTCAACCTGTTATTCAAAATGATGGAATGATGATCTGTGAACTAGCAGGACGTCCTGCTGCTATTATTACTTTTCTGGAAGGAGAGTGGATCCGCCAGCCCAATATAGATCATTGTGGCGAAGTGGGGACGGGGTTAGCACAATTACATTTAGCAGGACAGGATTTTACACTCAGTCGTAAAAATACTCTTTCTGTTATGGATTGGAAGGTATTGTGGCAACGTTGTCAAACCAAAGAAGATGCATTGTTAAAAGAATTTGGACAAAAAATTGAGTTGGAATTGGCTTTTTTACAGGAAAATTGGCCATGTAATTTACCAATAGGCATTATTCATGCAGATTTATTTAATGATAACGTTTTTTTTGTGAATCATCGTCTTTCTGGGATGATAGATTTCTATTTTGCTTGTAATGACTTTTTTGCTTATGATTTAGCGATCTGTTTAAATGCTTGGTGCTTTGAGCCTGATCATTCCTATAATCTTACCAAAGCACGTAAGTTATTGGAAAATTATCAAAAAATAAGACCATTGATCCCTTTAGAATTGGACAAGATGGTCTTATTAGCTCGTGGTGCATCTCTACGTTTCTTACTCACACGTCTATATGATTGGTTTAATACACCGCCTAATAGCTTTGTTATTAAGAAAGATCCATGGGAGTATTGGCACAAGCTTTGTTTTTTCAGTAATGTAAATTCGCTAAGTGAATTAGGTTTTTAAATTTTATGGCAACTCAACAAAAAGTCGTTGAAATTTATACAGATGGTGCTTGCTCAGGGAATCCTGGAGTTGGAGGATGGGGAGCAATTTTACGCTGGAATGGTCATGAACGGGAGCTTTATGGCGGTAAGATCCATACGACAAACAATCAAATGGAACTCATGGCGGCAATTTGTGCATTAAAGGCGCTTAAAGAGCCCTGTTTGGTCGATCTTTATACAGACTCAGTTTATGTACGTAACGGTATATCTAAGTGGATTGAAGATTGGAAAAAGAATAATTGGCGCACTGCATCAAAAAATCCTGTTAAAAATATGGAGCTATGGCAAGCTCTTGAGGATGCTAGTTCTTGTCATACAGTTAGATGGCACTGGGTAAAAGGGCATGCGGGACATCCAGAAAATGAACGCGCAGATGCCCTTGCTCGCAAAGCAATTACTCAATATCGTGAAAATGGACGTTTTCCAGCATAATTGCTTTTTGAGAGCTTTTTCTTTTATCACGGAGACGCAAGAGGGGTTGGCTGCGTATGGAATATGAATGTTCCACTTAAGGCGTGATCTTTAAAAGCAACTGTATAAAAAATTTTTTGGTTTATTTCTTCTGGTGTGAAATAGAGTGGAGCACTGAAGAGTGTATATTCTGCGTTATCACTGACTTTTCTTGCTGCTCCAATTTGCATTTCTCCTCCATCTAAAAAGAGAGAGGAAGGAGTGGTTTTGTTGTTATTTTGTATTTTTATAAGAAGGGTACTATTATTTTTTTCAGCACTTATTTTTAGTGCATTCTGCGTCATGCGGGGCAAAGAATTTTGCGCCTTTTTTAAGAAGGAAGCAGGAAGCTGTTTATTTTTAAGAGCAGATGGCGAAAAATCAAAGTTAACAGTAAATGGAAGACAGATTTTGTGACATAATCCAAGAGTGAAAGCACCACTTAAATTTTTGCTTGAACCAGAAAGATTGAAGGGCAATATTACTTTATCTTTATAACCTAATGACCAATCATTTTCTGTTTCAAAAAGCTGTGGAGTAGGATAAAAGATTTCATAAGAAATCTGTTGGTTGAAATTAAAAAATGGTGCCATGCCAGAATTACCTGGATTACGCCAGTAAGTTTTCCATCCTGGTTTAAGCTCAATTTCAATAATGCCTTCTCTTATTCCAGAAAGAGAAGGTTCAGTGATCGCTAATCGGATACGACCACCATCTGATTCATACCAAGATGTTGCGAAAAGCTGGAGTTTTTGTTCTGTTTGAGCATTTACAGGAATGTTAAGTAATTCTAAAACTATGAATGTTAAGCTTAAAGTAACTAAAAGCTTTTTATAAAAGAAAGTTGCGATATTTTGTAAATTTGTAAATATATAACTTTTTTTCATTGGAGTTTTATTTTCCTAGTGTGCTAAATGAACAAATTTTTATCATGTCAATTATGGAGAATAACAGATTAATGAAGCGGTGTAATGGCTTTTTAGGTGGACAATTACTCATAGCAATGCCTGGGATGAATGACAAACGCTTTATTCGTTCTGTTATTTATATTTGTGCGCATTCTGATGCCGGTGCGATGGGCATCATTCTCAATCAATTGCATCACATTGATTTTCCAGAGCTTTTGCTTCACTTAGGAATCATAGACAGTGGCCAAAAAAAAAGTCTTTCTGAACCAATAAAACAGTTTCCAGTTCGCTATGGTGGTCCTGTTGATCCTTCGCGTGGTTTTGTCCTTCATTCAGATGATTATGCTTGTGAAGAAACTGTTTTTATTGCGGATAAGATCTGTTTTACTGCGACAATTGATATATTAAAAGCGATCAGTTGCGAACAAGGTCCGCAACATGCACTGGTCGCATTAGGCTATGCTGGATGGAAAGCGGGGCAACTTGAGGCAGAAATTTCTACAAATGGTTGGCTAATCAGTTCTACATCACCTAGTTTTCTTTTTGAAAGCGATTTAAGCTGCAAGTATGATAAAAGTTTAACACGCATGGGTATCGATCCAACTTATCTTGCTTCTGAAATGGGACACGCGTAGAGTTTTTTCTAAGCTTTTTAACTTTACACGTTATTTTATCCCTTATGTTTTTATTTTATAAGGGAAATGGCTCTGAACGAGCGTAATTAATTCTTCTATGGCAATCGGTTTCGTCACAAGTGTACTTTGAACATATTTACAGCCTTCTTGACGGAGGAAGATTGCTTCTTTTTCATTTTCAACACCTTCTGCGATAATTTGCAAATTAAGATCTGTTGCCATATTAATGATAGACTTTAGAACAATTTTCTTCTTAAGAGAGTCGATTGAGATAAGTGAACGATCAAGTTTAACCATATCAAATGGATAACGTACGAGATAGGTCAGAGACGAATAACCTGTTCCAAAATTATCGAGTGCGAGATTCATTCCAAGTGTTTTAATTTGTTCAAGAAAGTGCGCTGATTGTTCAGGATTATTTCTTAAGACAAATTCAGATATTTCAATCATCAGACGCCCTTTGTGGAGCGGATGGCGAAGCAAAGCGGCACGCAATTGACTGATAAAACGAGGATGAATCATTTCTGCGCTTGGTAAATTAATTGAAATAAAGAAAGATTGTTGGGAAAACTTTTCTTGTACATTTATAAGATCAATAATGGCATTATCGATGATAAATTGTGACAAATCCATAACAATTTGTTCATTTTCTACGATTTTTATGAAATCAGAGACATTTAAATTTCCATAAGTGGGATGATGCCATTCTACAATTGTTTCAAAACCAATAATATGTCCGTCTGATAAATTAAGAATAGGATGGTAGAGGATTTTCATCTCATTACGTTTTATGGCATAATGGACATCTTTCTCCAGAGTATTATGTTCGAGACCCAAAGTGCGAAAATTAGGACGAAAAGGTTCAATATGGTTCCCACCCATTTGTTTTGCGCGAATCATCGCTAACTCACTATCATTAAAAATATCTTTAGCCGTCGACCGGCTTTCACTCCATGTAACCAATCCGATAGAGGTTGAAAGGATTATTTTATTTTCTGAAAGTGAAATAGGTGCTGAAATTGTTTTGTGCAAATGATCTGCAAATGCTGCAATTTTTTGTGGTTCGGTTTCACTGAGTAAAATAATTGCAAAGCGGTCTGCTGAAAGACGCGATAAGGTGTCTTGAAAGTTAATGAGACGATTTAAACGACGTGCGATTATAAGCAGTACAGTATCCCCAACTGCTATGCCTAATTTGCGATTAATTTGGCGAAAATTGTCAAAATCAATCATAAAGACAGTTGGTCTAATTTTGATATTTGCTTTCGCTAAAGAGGTATAATTTTGTAGTCTATCAAAGAAAATTTGTTGGTTAGGAAGTCCAGTTAAGCTGTCGTGGATTGCATCATGCAATAAGCGTTCTTCGGATTTTTTATGGTTAGTAATATTGACAATGGTTCCAATGACACGTGTGATTTTTCCATCTTTTTGCATAGCCGGACGTGCACGAAGAGAAAACCAATGATAATAACCACCACCGGAAGAAAGCCGAAAAATTTGATCAATGCGCCCTTTTTTATTTTTAAGAATGATATCCAATACGGCTTGAAAGCGTTCACGATCATCATGGTGCAAGGCTGAAATCCAGTTGCGCATAGGTCCATTGAGGTTATGAATTTCAGTACCAAAAAGGGTTGCCATGTTTGGATGTACAACAATACGATCACGCTCAATATTCCAATCCCAAATAATATTTCCAGCTCCCTTTGCTGCGAGTACTTGTTGTTCAAGGTCGGAAAATATTCCTTCATGGAAAGCGTCATTAGAAAAAGTTTGTTGCAGGACAGTAAAGCTTATGAGAAGAACAATGAGCACTAATCCTCCCGCTAATGCTGGCTGGATAATATCATTGTTTAAATGTCCAGCTATGCAGGCATAGGCTCCAACACACCAAAAGCTAATGAGCAACCATGTTGGAATAAGCATAATGGCGCGGTCATAGCTTCTGATTGAGAAATAGATGATTAATATTATACCAAGCACAGCGGTAAGGCCAAAAGACAAACGCGCAATTCCAGCTGCTCTGATGGGATCATAAATAGCAAAGGCTCCTAGACTGCAAAACGCAATGGTCCAAGCGATAGCACCGTAACTAAAATGATAATGCCAGCGGTTAAGGCTGAGATAGGTAAAAAGAAAAATGAAGAGTGTAGCAGTAAGTGCTACTTCTGTACCAGCACGCCAGATTGGTTGGGTTGTGAGTGTAACTGCAAAGAATTTATTTAAAAAGTTGAAGTCAATACCAATATAAAAAAGCACTGCCCAAGCAACTGCCGCTGTTGCAGGAAACAGCCCTGTTCCACGGACGACGAAGAGAACAGCTAACAAAAGCGCTAAGAGACCTGATATCCCAAGAAGAATACCATGATAAAGCGTATAAGAATTAATTGCATCTTTATAAGCTTCAGGTTGCCATAAATAGATTTGCGGTAGATTTGCAGAGTTAAGTTCGGCCACAAATGTAATAACAGCACCAGGGTTAAGGGTAATACGAAAGATATCAGAGTTTGCACTAAGTTGACGATCGAGGGAAAAACCTTCGCTTGGCGTTATGGATTGAATCCTTGATGATCCAAGGTCTGGCCAAAAAAATCCAGAACGTGCCATGCGGTAATGGGGGGCAACGATGAGACGATCAACTTGTTCATCTGTTGGATTTGCAAGAGAAAAAACTGCCCAATTTCCGGAAAATTTTTCATTTTTTGCCTGCACTTCAATACGCCATACAATACCATCTGGTCCTGGTGCTGTACTTGTTTGAAAAATAGAGTTGTTTGTATGGTGAATTTCAATTGCTTTTGAGAGATCAAGAGCAGCATCTTGAGAAGAAATTTTAACTGGTTCAATTGCTTGTGCTGATGTAAGATGGACAAAAGAACTAACGACTACAATGAAAATGATGTCAATTATTTTACGCAAACTCTTCACAATGTCCCACTCTCAATATTTTAGGATGTTTAATTTTCATTTCGACTTTTGAGAAAAAACGTCCACCTTTTATAATTTATTTACATAATAAATTGTTATCACTTTTTCTTAAGTTATGTGATTTTATATACAAATAGACCACACACCCATTTGCTTCAATGGAACCTGAAGCGAATGAAGTTTTATATTTTAAAAGGGCAAAGTTAAACCATGAATTTCCAGATTTCACGGATATACCTTCACTTATTAGAATCTTTATCACATGAAGTATGAATTGGGTAGTTTTGTACGCCTATTTGCCCAATATTTCCAAAACTTATTTAATGAGGAGAGCTTTTGTGGTAAATTTTATGATAAAATATGTGATGTTATTGTGATGCTGCTTTGAAAAGAAGTTTTTACTTTAGCTTGTATGAAAGAGTTGACGTTAAATCATCAAAATTTATGAGGGGTCCTACAGGTCCGACAGCAGTTAGTGTTGGAGTGGAGTTTGTAAAAAGACGATGTGCTAAATCAGTTAATCTTTTAGGAGTGATGAGATTGAGGCGTTCAATTGTTTCCGATATTGGAATTGGTCGACCATAAAGGAGTATTTGGCGAGCAATGAGATGTGCTTGACTAGAGGGATTTTCCTGTGACATTGTCAGATTTGCACGATATTGCGTTTGTGCTCGTTGCAGTTCGTTGGCGTGAATATTTTTGCTGACCTTGGAAAGTTCATCAAGAATCACAGGAATAAGTTCTTTGAGCCCTTCTTGTCCGGTAGCTGCGTGAACACCAAAAAGCCCAGTATCTGAAAATCCCCAATGAAAAGCATAAATAGAATAGCATAATCCACGTTTCTCTCTTACCTCTTGAAAAAGACGTGAAGACATACCACCACCAAGAATGATAGAAAGAATTTGGGCTGCATAAAAATCACGCGCGTGATAAGCACGTCCTTCAAACCCTAGAACAACTTGTGTATCCATTAAATCGCGATATTCACGAAAGTCGCCACCGACATAATTTGCAAGATTAGTAAGAGGTGCGGTTGAATGGGAGCGAAAAGTACCAAGACGACTTTCAACTTCTCGCAAGAAACTTTCGTGCTTTACAGCTCCTGCAGCAACGACAATCATACGATCTGCACTATATTGTTTATTGATGAAATCATGGAGATCAGTAGATGTAAATGATTGAATAGTTTTAGCTGTTCCTAAAATAGAGCGTCCAAGGGATTGATGACGAAAGGCTGTTTCTGTAAAGTGATCAAAAACAATGTCATCAGGAGTGTCATGGGCAGCACCAATTTCCTGAAAGATTACTTGTTTTTCTCGTTCTAGTTCATCGTCGTCAAATTTTGAATGCATTAAAATATCGGCTAAAATATCTATAGCAAGTGGGATATCGCTTTTAAGAACACGTGCAAAGTAAGCTGTTGTTTCAATACTGGTTGTAGCATTGATTTCACCGCCAACATCTTCAATATCGGTTGCAATTTGAAAAGCAGTACGGTTTTCGGTTCCTTTAAAAGCCATATGCTCAAGAAGATGAGCAATACCATGCTGTGTGGAGGTTTCATTGCGTGAGCCCACTTTAACCCATATTCCGAGGGCAACACTATCAATTTGTTGCATTGTATGTGTGGCGATAGTCAAACCATTACTAAGGCGACATATATCTACATCCATGTATTTACAACTCCATTAAATAAGCTAAATACCTCATTGTAAGGGTATCAGAATATTCTTGATTTAAATTAATGCAGCTAACTTTAATAAGATGCACGCGATTTTAAAGAAATATAATCTTTTACTATTTTTTCATCATTAGCAAGATTTATAAAATGTTCTTCGTGTTTCATTACATCATTGAGATGAGATGGCCATGGAGCATGAAGGCCACAAGCGCTTTTAATAGTATCAGGAAATTTAGCTGGATGAGCCGTGGCAAGAACGATCATTGGAATATGCGATTTTTTGTTTTCACGCGCTACTTGAAGAGCGACCGCTGTATGTGGATCAACAAGATAGCCACTTTCCTTATAGACACTATCAATTGTTTGAGCTGTTGCAGCCATGTTGCTTTTTCCAGCGGAAAATAGGGAACGAATATTTTTGAGTTGCTTTTCATCAAGAGTAAAGAGACCCGTTTTTTTCAAGTTTTCCATTGCATTGCGAATCCACATTGGATCACGATTGCCACTTTCAAAGAGCAAACGTTCAAAATTAGAAGAGACCTGAATATCCATAGAAGGTGATGTTGTATGGACTATTGGTTGTGTTTTGTAAGTACCACTGGTCAATGTACGTACAAGGATGTCGTTATCATTCGTTGCGATGACCAGTTGAGCAATGGGTAATCCCATACGGGCTGCGACATAACCTGCAAAAATATCACCAAAATTTCCAGTAGGAACAGTAAATGAAACAGCTCTATCAGGTGCTCCTAAAGAAAGTGCAGATGAAAAATAGTAAACAATTTGCGCCATGATACGCGCCCAATTTATAGAATTAACACCTGAAAGTGCTCTTTTTTTACGAAAATTGTGGTCATTAAACATTGCTTTGACAAGAGCTTGGCAATCATCAAAATTTCCTTCAATGGCAATGGCATGAACATTGGAACAATGATTGGTTGTCATTTGCCGTTGTTGAACAGGCGATACACGTCCTTTAGGAAATAAAATAAAAATATCTGAGTGTTCTTTTCCAGCAAAAGCCTGTATTGCAGCTCCTCCTGTATCACCTGATGTTGCAGCAATAATCGTTGCACATCTATTTTTTTCAGTCAAAACATAATCCATCAGTCGAGAAAGAAACTGCATTGCTACATCTTTAAAAGCTAAAGTAGGACCATGAAAGAGTTCAAGGATAAATTCATCTGCTCCAGTTTGTCGTAACGGACAGATTGCTGGATGGTGAAAGGTTGCATAAGATTCAGCGATCATATTTTCAAAAGCTGTATATTCGATTTCGTTATTCACAAAGGGCCACAGAATAGTTTTAGCAATTGTTGTATAGGACTGACCACGAAGTGCTCGTAACGCATCAAATGATAGCTGAGGAAATTTATCTGGCAAATAAAGTCCCCCATCACTTGCCAACCCTGTCATGATTGTTTCCGTAAAGCTTAAAGCAGGAGCTTCACCTCTCGTGCTGATATATTCCATAAGTCTTATCCTTTTTTTATTTCTGGCAAATTGATGAAGTTATTTATTTCACGTTTTTCATAATATTTAAATTATTAAATGGATAGAGCTTCTTTTCTTCTTTTTAATTCAATAATGAAAGGAAATAGCCTTAAGCATTTTTATTTTTGAGATATAAACGCCAAATGTTCACAGAAAATCTGTTACAGTCAAAATTTTTTTCTCTATTATTCATTCACTTAAATTTTACAACGTATCTTCACTTGTACACCTTCTTAAATAATAAAATTAAATAGATAGAATGGTATTTATTGAAGAACTTTTGTATAAAACTCAATCATTCATAGTTATTTTATGCTCTTAATACTTTGTAACAATTAAATCTGCTAAACTGAATGTTAAAATGATACATCTCAGAACTCACATTGGAAGATTTATAAGGTAATTTTATGGCACTTCGTGCGCAAATCTATACTTTGAATAATCTTTTTTAGCTTAATTTATCACTTTGTATAATAATAGATATTATATTTGTGCTATACAGTATGGTAACCTAAAGTTTATCCATAGAAAACATACAACAGCCTGCTAAATGATGGGAAGCAGGCTGTAAAGTATTTTCATTTTAAATAGAAAAAAATAACTAAGTATCTTTGAATTATTTGCCTTTAATTTTTCCTATTGCCCATCCGATTATCCCGCTAAATATGGCCATAACAGATCCAGTCAAGAATCCAAAACCCAAAGCTCCTACTGTAGAAAAAACTCCTAGCGTAATTGGTTCAAACACTTTCTCAAATTTTCCTTCAAAGGCAGATTCACTTTTTGCTTTATGAGTGAAACTTGGGACATAAAGAGCAGCTATATCGATAGCTTTTTTCTTTCCTTGTTCTATTAAAGAGACAGTTTCCCATTGAGTATCATTTTTCAAATGATTGGCATGAACATTTATAACTTGTGAAAGCAGAAAAGCAACTGCTATAAAAATATTTAATACGTAAGTTTTCAATACTTTAATCATAGTTTACCACCAATACTTTTATTTTAATCTGAATTGAATAGATGCATCGGCAGAATTAGTGCACATTGAGAGAAACAGAAGCATTTAAAGCTTTTTTCACTCTTAGTGTGATAATTCATTAGTTTTTGTCATCAACAATGGATAAACACGGAATATGTTCATAGTTTATATTTCATATGAGAAGGTCTTATTCTGATGAAATTTCAATTTTAACGAGATTTAAAATACAATATTATTTTACTTATTATCCATCCTAAAAACATGCCTATCGTACTTGATGCATATCCAAGTGCCATCCCCATACCAAAAGCCCCGAGTGTAAGAGGTTCAACAACCTTTTCAAATTTTCCTTCAATAGTAGCTTCATTACCCACTCCACGATTTAGACTAGGTCTATAGAGAGAAACGGTATGGACTGCATCCTTTCTTTTCTGTTCTATTGCAGAAACAAAAATATTCTCACGATGAGTACTATTTTGTAAAGAGTTTGCATGCACATTTACAACCTGAGAAAGAGAAAAGGCAGACATAATGAAAATACTTAATATATGATTTTTAAATAATTTAATCATAATTTACCTCAAAGATTTATACTATTCAATATATATAAGTAAATTTATACTTAATTTATACTTTGGATATTTGGATGTAATCTACAACAATTATATTTTGTAGCATAATGAGCTTCATTATGTAATTATTTACAATGAATTATAGCCACATAATAAAGCTATTATTATAGAGTTCTAGACGAGGTTGAATTATTTGAACATCAATACTATGTCCTTTATCCAACTTATTATCGATCCTATAAAGCTCATTACATGTCCAGTAAACAATAGCCCCATTCCTATAGTCATAGGCTCAACGACCTTTTCAAATTTTCCTTCACCTATTGTTCCATGTTCTGTTTGATAATTTACAGACGGAGCATAGAAAGCAGTCGTAGAAACTACATCGGATTTCGCATATTTTACTTGTTCCATTGGGAAAACAGAAAGTTCCTCTTTTGGAGTATCGTTTTTCAAATAGTTTGCATTAACATTTACAGTTTGTGAAATAAAAAAAGTGCTCGCTATAAAAATGCTTAAAATATAATTTTTAAATATTTTTACCATAACTTTACCTCAAATATTTTTAAGTTATATATGTAAGAAATATACATAATGTTTATGTATCTCACACTATACACAAGTAATATAGTTCAATATGTATTTTTAGTCAATAATAAAAATACATATAAAAATATAACTATAATTTTTATAAACGTTATTGTAAAAAAGTAACAGTAATAATTACAAATTATATTTTTTAAAAACTTTATACAATATTTTATTATGTGTTATATATAAAATAACATATGGTTGTCGTATAATTTTTATAAATGATATTAATATATTTTTTTAAATACATTTATAGATAATAAAATTGATCAAAATTTTTACATATTAAATATATAAAAATTTATTTATTATTGATAGTATAATAGAAAACATGAAAATTATGATGTGGTTATAAAAATATTATTAACAATTAAAATATGAATGGACACGATAAAATTTTATTATTTATAGTATTTATTATAGATAGTCATTATTATAGAATTTGTGTTCTATATATATTATTCAATGGTTATTTAATTGCATCGTTATAGCAGAATAATACTGCTTAATTTACTATTAAATATATACATTTATCTTATAGATAATAATATGTTATAGATACTAAAAAATGTACAATTTTCTCATAGTGTAAAGTAGAGCTCGAATTGGATAGAGATAAATGATATTATCTTTTTATCGCCAATGTGAACAGCATATTACTATGATGCAAGGCAGTGTATAGAAGAATATAATTTAGACATATTTATGAGTGCCGAAAGATCAGCATTAGATAATATTTTCAACACTTTCTTCTTTCCAAACTGAAAAGCCGCTTTTATTTTTAGAAAGTGGATTACTTTTGAAAAGATCTGATTTCATTGCTTATTTAAAAAGGCTATTAAGTGCTTTCGGAAAATTTTAAGCAACTATTGGTATCGCTGTCGCTTGTTTAACATGATTATATGTTTCATATTTATGTGCTTTTTTAAAGAAACCGTTCTCAAGGTACTCAAGCCTATTTTGCAATGATAGATATGATGATAAAGCCCCCATAATATAAAATTCTTAGGGCATCAGAATTTTTGACGTTTATAAAGAAGAAAGATGGCATTGCCATACACTTTTCTCGCTCCTAATGTTGCTACAATTTTTGCCTTTTGAGATGATTCATTAAAAGGCATTTTTATTTCTTTATTTATTTAATTCAGCATATCTAGGTTTGAAATGAGAGAATCTTACAATATTCGGTTTTTTTGCTTAATTTGAATCATGATAAATTATGATTATAAATCAATATATTGTCTGTAAATTACTTGGTATGAAATATTTTTTATAAAATGCACATCTTCATAAGAGTGTATTCTTTTTGTTTTTTGTAATCTTAGGGAGGTTGTACCAATTGATGCTGTTAAAATACTATTTAAGCAGCAAAGTAAATAAGCCTTCAACAAGTTTATGAGATTTGGATTGAGTAAATATAAGCCTTTGTAAATCAACAAGGACGCATTTGTCATTTTCAATAAAGTCTTGTGTTCCATAGATTCCGCGAATTTTAATATTTTTTCCATGATCAATAGGCACATCCCTTACAATTTTACCATAGTATGTGATTTTTTTGATCAGATGAAAGAGGCTAGCAATTCTCACATCTTATCGAGCAAGGCATCGTAATATTCCTTTTTTGACAAATATAATAATTTATCAGGATGAGCTGCTGAGGTTGGGAGTGGGATATCGGAGTTGAGATAGATAAGCAGGGTTTAATTTTCATGAGTTGGCACCCCTGTTTTTGGCTTTTTTTTAAGTACGTGCAATGGTTAACAGACTTATGATTTCAATGAGGTGCTATATTTTTCCTTCACATTGAGATGCAATTCACCCGTGTCGTGAATTACGCATTTATTGAAGTTATTATAAAAGGAGCAGCGAGAAGAGCAGGACATTTGAATAAAAATGCTTCTTACAAGAGTTTACAAATTGATATATTCAAGAGATTTTTTATAATAGATCTCGCCATACTGCCATTGCTTCTAAGACTTCTCCTAAATGAGCATGTTTTGCAATAACTGTTTCTGCACCAGCTTCTGCAAGTGCATTAGAGTGGCCAAGATAGCTATGTGATCCTCCCGTAAAGCCGATGACACGCATGCCTGCTGCTATGGCTGCGTGTACACCATGAAGTGAATCTTCTATAACGATAGTGTTTTGGGGCTCTGCCTGTAATTGTTGTGCGGCAAAAAGGAAAACATCAGGGGCCGGTTTCGTTCTTTTTGTTCCAACTTCAGGTGCTGAAAATATTTTACCTTCAAAAAGGTCATAGAGATCAACCGTGATGAGCATCTCTTTTATATCTACGCTTTTTGCATTAGAGCAGATACAGTAGGGATAGCGTGTTTGGATAATTTCTACAGCTTCTCTTACATCATCAATAGCCCGTAATTTAGTTTTTATTTGTGTACGAAAAATATTAGTCATTTGATCTATGAGATGAGCAGAAATAGGTTTTTCTGTTTCCTGTTCAACGTGTTTAAGAATATCGCGAAAGATAAGCCCTGCAAAACGCTCACTCAATTCTTCGGGTGATATTTCATATCCTGTTTGTTTGAGCAATTGAGATCCAATTTTTGCTGCAAGATATTCAGAGTCGACGAGAACTCCGTCACAATCAAAAATAATAAGATCTATCTGAGGCATAAGATATTCCTTTACATGTTACGAGATGGACAACTTTCATGAAAACGATATTGAGAAGATCTTATTTCATAAAAATACGCTTTGAAAATGATTCTTAATTCTTTTACGAAATAAAAGATATGGGAACAGTACATTGAAAAAAAGAAAATTAAGGTTTCATTCATATGAAAGTTTTTTTTTACTAAAAAAACAAAAACAATCATCAATTTTGTAGAACTTTAACGATACGTTTACGCTATTTTGTAAATATAGATTGGTAATGCGGGCCTATAAACTATTTTGGTTGATTATAGGGCAAATTCAGTTAATTTTGTTGGGTTTTTCATGACAGTTATTCAGCTTCAAAAAGATTTCCTTCGTACTCCCTCACAAATGCCATGGCGCAATAAAATTTTTAAAGGAGATTGTGTTTCCGTTTTAGAAAAACTTCCAAAACATTCTGTTGATATGATTTTTGCGGATCCACCCTATAATTTGCAATTGGATGGAGCTTTATACCGTCCAGATCATTCGCTTGTTGATGCGGTTGATGATGCATGGGATCAGTTTGAGAGTTTTGCTGCTTATGATGCTTTTACTCGTGCATGGTTGCTTGCTTGTCGTCGTGTATTAAAACCCAACGGAACACTTTGGGTTATCGGATCTTACCATAATATTTTTCGGGTTGGGACGGCATTACAAGATTTAGGTTTTTGGATGCTTAATGATATTATTTGGCGCAAGAATAATCCGATGCCTAATTTTCGAGGGCGCCGTTTTCAAAATGCTCATGAGACGCTTATTTGGGCCGTGCGAGATCAAAAAGATAAAAAGTACACATTTAATTATGATGCCTTAAAAGCGGCAAATGAAGATCTACAAATGCGTTCAGATTGGCTTTTCCCTCTCTGCACTGGAGCTGAACGTTTAAAGGATGATTCGGGGCGTAAATTACATCCAACACAAAAACCGCAAGCGTTATTAGCGCGTATTATTATGGCTTCTAGTAAACCTGGTGATGTTATTCTCGATCCGTTTTTTGGTTCGGGAACAACAGGTGCTGTTGCCAAGCTTTTAGGGCGTGATTTTGTTGGGATTGAACGCGAGCAAGATTACATCGATGCAGCATGTGAGAGAATTGCGGCGGTTCAACCTTTAGCGCAACCAGAATTAGCGATTTTGGATAGAAAAAAAGCAGAACCGCGCGTAGCATTCAACAGTTTGCTTGAAGCAGGTTTACTCTATCCTGGAGAAGTTCTGTATGATCGTAAGAAGCAAGTATCTGCTATTGTAAGAGCTGATGGTACGATTATGCATGGTGGTGAAGCGGGCTCAATTCACGCAATGGGAAGAAAGGCTCAAGATTCGCAGAGTTGTAATGGTTGGACCTTTTGGTATTATGAGGAAAATGGACGGTTGAAGTCCATAGATCATTTAAGAATGATCATACGTTCACAAATGTTAAAAACGGGTGTTTTATGAACTAAGCTGATCGCTTCATTCTATTGACCACCAATATACCTGATCTTGATTGAGATGGACGTGAGGGTGTTTTAGCCTTTCTTAGATGTTTTTTATTGACACACTAAATCTCGCTTGTAAGCGACAAGCGAGTATTTTATGCTTCTTTTAGAAGAAATTAAAATGAGAAATTTTCACTCTATGTTCTCATTTTAGTTCCAAAACAGTAAAATTTCAATATAAGCTTATAAAAATGAAATATCAGAATTAAAAGGTTCATTCAGAAGTTCAAAATTAAGTGCTTTTTTGAATACGTACATCTGTAAAGTGCATATAATATATTGATTATAAAGATAATTTAGCGCAACTCATATCGAATTGCCCTCGGAATATCGTCAAGTTTTCTTATTTCAAATTTGTTCCATATTGAATCGATGAAAATTACTTTCTTGCATGTCATAAACGGGGTTGGCGTGTGAATAAAAATTGTTAACGAAAGAACTAAAAGTACCTCTTATAATCCGTTTCACGTACCAAGGGATGTTGAGGGGGCTGGTAAATATAACGATGGTGCTAACTTGCTCCGTCATAAGCGAAAAAAGGATAGATCCTGAAATTTAAATCTAAAGCTTCTAAGCGTTTCTATCGCTCCTTAATTTTTGTCTGTAGAAAAAATTGGTTATTTCATTTTTTTAAATTTTTCTTTTACAGATTAATAAATGATCGCTAGAGATACAAAAGTCTCCATTAGAAAACATTTTTATGAATAGGGAAGGTTATTTAAATCTAAAAGAATTGGGAAGTGCTACGGAAATGGCTTTTTTCATAACAGTAGGTAATGCTTCTTCGGCAAGATGTTGAATGTTACACCACCAACCATTTTCACAATTCATTTCATGAACATCTTCGGTATAGTAAACATCAAGTTTTAGAGAAAAGTGAGTAAAAACATGCGTAATTTGTCCTTTGAATTGCCAATTGGCAGTAAAGGGTGCGTTTTGTAGCCCATTTTCGTTGTTTATGCCAATATTGTTAGGAATTTGGGTCATTCCACCAAGGAGCTTTTGCGTCTGTCGTTTTTCCAAATAAATTTGTCTCTTTTTATTAAGGACCACAAAAGCAATACCTGTTTTTGAAGGGCGTTCTTTTTTAGGGGCTTTAACTGGAAAAGACTCCGGTTGTTGCATCTTTTTTGCTTTGCATAAACATTGAAGAGGGCAGGTATAACAAGATGGTTTGCGTGGAGTACAAATTGTTGCTCCCAAATCCATCATTGCTTGAGCAAAGTCACCAGGACGATTTAAAGCAGTAATTTTTTGTGTTTTTTCTTTAATTTCAACTTTTGCTTTTTGCAATATTGAAGTGATAGCAAAAAGTCGCGCTACCACACGTTCGACATTACCATCAACCACTGCTACAGGGTGGTTAAAAGCAATCGCAGCAATGGCTGCGGCAGTATAATCTCCAATACCGGCTAGAGTTCGCAATTCTTTTACAGATTGTGGAAATTGTCCCGCGTAGTTTTCAACAAGCTGTCGCGCACATTTTTTAAGATTACGTGCGCGTGAATAATAACCAAGTCCAGCCCATGCTTTCATGATATCATCTTGGGAGGCTTTTGCTAAAGAGGAAAGATCAGGCCATAGTTTTAGAAACTTTTTAAAATAAGGCTTAACTGTTTCAACGGTTGTTTGTTGAAGCATGATTTCAGAAAGCCAAACTTGATAAGGATCAGGACGGATACCTTGTTTTTGCTTTTCGGGGGTAATCCGCCATGGAAGATGTCTGTGATTTTGATCGTACCAAGCAAGGAGGTGCGAAGAAATTTCATACATGATTGCTTTCAAGCATAGGGAGATATAAAATGCAAAAGAAAAAATTATTTATTTTGTAATTCATGTTTTTTGCTCTTTTATTGTCAAGGCTCTGGTGAGAAAAGGCTTTTTATTTTGTTGATATTTCATAAATTGAGGAGGCAACAATTTTTAGATGAAACAAATGATTTTAATTTAGTAAGCGCTTGAACAATGATCTAAAAATGAGAAAACAACTTAAAAAACGTATCTTTTATTCTCTTTCTGAGGCGGTATACAAAATACTTGATCCAGTTTTACGCAAACGGACAGGGCTTAATGTAGCGCTTATAGAACATTGGCCACAGATTGCGGGCTATGATATCAGTGAACATACAATGCCGCTTAAAATTATTTGGAAACGTCGTGCAGATCAAGATGAAGTTTTTCAGCCAGCAACACTTGTTGTCGCATGTGAAGGATTTGCTGCGTTAAAATTGATGCATGAAACAGAGGAATTACTTCATAGAATTAACGGATTTTTTGGCTACATTGCTATTGATCGCATCAAGATTGAGCAAAGGAGTATGTCGGTTTTTATGAATCACTTGCCTCTAAAACCGCCTTTGAGTGAACAAGACAAAAAATACGTGGAAAAAATGCTTGAAGGAATTGAAGATAAAAGTTTGCACCAAGCACTTTATCAACTTGGCTGTTGCATTTTTTTGGAAAAAAATAATAAATAGAAAGATATTTTATATATTTTTCTTTAATATATGAGAAAGCATAGGATTCCTATTCGTTAATAACAACAGAAAAGTATTATTTATGGTAAAATATCGTTCTTTTTTATCTTTCGGGATAATTTTTCTCTTCATAACGATTGTACAAAACAGTGTAACAGTTGCTTTAGCGCGTGATCCCAAATCAGTGGCGACTGTTGATATGGCAGAGCTTCTCCAATCGGGTAAAGTAAAGGATCGCTTTGAGGGAGAGGCGGATGCACCAGTCGTCATTGTTGAGTATGCTTCGTTGACATGTACCCATTGTGCGCATTTTTATAATGATATACTTCCCCAAATTCGTAAAAAATATATCAAAACAGGAAAAGTAAAACTTATTTTCCGAGAATATGCTTTTGATCCTCGGGCAACAGCAGGTTTTATGTTGGCACGGTGTGCACCGGAAGATCGCTATTTTCCTTTGATAGAAGTTTTATTTCAAAAACAAAATGAATGGGCTTTCGGAAAAAATGCTCTAACACCATTGAAGAAAATTGGCTTAATGGCTGGTTTTACAGATGAAAGTTTTACTGCGTGTTTGAAAAATCAGTCCATTTTAGATGAAGTAAATGCATCTTTTGAACGCGGTAAAGAGCTTGGTGTCACAGCAACACCTACTTTCTTTATTAATGGTAGTAAATATGAAGGTGCCATGAAAGTAGAAGAATTTTTTTCGGTGATTGATAGTTTTCTAAAAAACTGAATCTTAATCTTCCAGAAGATGGATAGTGATACTTTTGGTCATTATCTCTTTTGGAAGGATTAATATTATGCATTTATGAAGCGATATCGTTGAGCCAATTTTGAATCAAATCATTGCTTTTAAGTGAGCCTGGGTTGAATGATGTTTTGAAGCTGATATGGGAGGATTTGTACAGTGAAAAAATGGGTTTATAGTTTTGGAGATGGAAAGGCAGAAGGAAGTGCAAGTGAGCGTAACCTTCTCGGAGGTAAAGGGGCTAATTTGGCAGAAATGAGTAATCTTGGTTTGCCCGTACCACCCGGATTTACGCTGACAACAGAAGTTTGTAATTTTTATTATGCCCATGACAAATCATATCCAGAAGAGCTACAGGAATCTGTTAAGCAAGCACTAAGATACGTTGCTGAACAAACAGGACGTGAATTTGGGAATGAACAAAGACCACTTTTGCTGTCTGTTCGTTCAGGGGCTAGGGCTTCTATGCCAGGGATGATGGATACAGTGCTGAACCTTGGCATGAATGATAAAACTGTAAAAGCAATTGCTTTACAAGCCAATAATGAACGTTTTGCTTATGATAGTTATCGGCGTTTTATCCAAATGTATTCTAACGTTGTTTTGGGGCTAGACCATTCGTATTTTGAAGAGATTCTTGATGAAGTAAAAGCATGCAATGGTTACACTATTGATACAGAAATGACAGCAGATGATTGGAAGAATGTTATTATTTCTTATAAAGCCTATGTTGAAGAAAAATTAGGAACCCCTTTTCCACAAGATCCTGAACAACAGTTATGGGGGGCAATTGGAGCCGTTTTTTCAAGTTGGATGACAGCACGTGCAGTTACTTATCGCCGTTTACATAGCATTCCTGAAAGTTGGGGAACGGCAGTTAATGTGCAAGCTATGGTTTTTGGTAACATGGGAGAAGATTCGGCAACAGGTGTTGCTTTTACACGCAATCCATCGACAGGGAAAAAAGAACTTTATGGTGAATTTTTAGTTAATGCGCAAGGGGAAGATGTTGTGGCGGGCATTCGAACGCCTCAAAATATTACAGAAAGTGCGCGTATTGTTGCTGGTTCAAATAGACCGTCGTTAGAAAAAATTATGCCTGAGGCTTTTTTGAAATTATGTCAGATTGCGCAGAAGCTTGAGCAGCATTATCGGGATATGCAAGATCTCGAATTTACCATTGAAAAAGGTAAATTATGGATGCTTCAGACTCGTTCAGGAAAACGCACGGCTCGTGCGGCTCTCAAGACGGCAATTGAAATGGTTGAGGAGGGGTTAATAAACCGTGAAGAGGCTGTGATGCGTATTGATGCAAAGTCGCTGGACCAACTTTTGCATCCAACACTTGATCCTAAAGCAGAACGTTTTGTTATAGGACGTGGTTTACCTGCTTCTCCTGGAGCCGCAACTGGTGAAATTGTTTTTACTTCAGAAGAGGCAGAAACTGTGTCGGCGGAAGGTCGCAAAGTTATTTTGGTCCGGGTAGAAACAAGTCCAGAAGATATTCATGGTATGCATGCTGCAGAAGGAATTTTAACAACGCGTGGCGGTATGACAAGTCACGCTGCTGTTGTTGCGCGGGGGATGGGAAAACCATGTATTTCTGGTGCTGGCAGTGTGCGGATTGATTATAACACAAATACATTGTTTGCCTCAGGAGAAAGCCTAAAAAAAGGTGATGTTATCACAATTGATGGTGGAAGTGGAGAAATTTTCAAAGGGAAAGTTGCAATGTTGCAGCCTCAGCTTTGCGGAGACTTTGCAAAATTAATGGAATGGGCTGATGGGATGCGACGTATAAGAGTTCGCGCTAATGCTGATACACCATCTGATGCCCGTATGGGGCGCTCTTTTGGGGCTGAAGGTATAGGTCTTTGCCGTACGGAGCATATGTTTTTTTCTGATGAACGTATCGTTGCCATGCGTGAAATGATTTTAAGTCATGATGAAAGTGGTCGTCGTAAAGCACTAGATAAGCTTTTGCCAATGCAGCGTTCAGATTTTAGTGAATTATTTGAAATTATGTGTGGTTTACCTGTTACTATCCGCTTGCTAGATCCACCATTACATGAATTTTTGCCTAAAACGAAAGCAGAAATTCTTGATGTTGCAACAGCTATGGGTGTTTCTGCTGAAGTGCTTGCTGAACGCACTCAGCAGTTGCACGAATTTAATCCTATGCTTGGATTACGAGGATGCCGTTTAGCTATTACTTATCCTGAAATTGCAGAAATGCAAGCGCGGGCGATTTTTGAAGCAGCAGCAGAAGCTGCCCAAAAATCTGGATCTCCTGTTATGCTTGAAATTATGGTGCCACTGGTTGCGCTTAAATCTGAACTCGATTTTGTGAAAGCGCGTATTGATCAGGTTGCTGAGGAAGTGATGAAAGAAAAGGGAAGCACTATTCAATATATGGTTGGGACGATGATTGAACTTCCAAGAGCGGCGCTTCGAGCAGATGAAATTGCTGAAACTGCTGAATTTTTTTCATTTGGAACAAACGATTTGACACAAACTACTTTTGGGATTTCCCGTGATGATGCAGCTCCTTTTTTGGCAACCTATTTTCAAAAAGGTCTTTTAGAGCAAGATCCTTTTGTGTCTATTGACCGTGATGGAGTAGGGGAACTTATTACCATTGCTGCACAGCGTGGACGCTCAAAGCGTGCAAAAATAAAATTGGGAATTTGCGGTGAACATGGAGGCGATCCTGCCTCTATTGCTTTATGCGAAGAAAATAACCTAGATTATGTTTCGTGTTCTCCTTTTCGAGTGCCAATTGCTCGTTTAGCAGCAGCTCAGGCCGCAATAGCAAAAAGGATGTAATGGGTTAATATTTTTTGTTGTATCGTTATTTTACTGAAATAAATTTTTATATATTCTTTTATTTTCTTTAATAAAGGGAATAAAAATGCTTCTAAAATGCACGATAAGTTGTGTTACGCGAGAAAGTGTTTTTTTAGAGGTTTATGAGAGAAAATATAAAGCACAGGATAGACAAAGATGTATTATTAATGCACTTTTTATTGGCGAACCTCTTGATAGAGAGAAACGTGTTATTGTGCAGTCAATTTACGCGTTTGCTTTTTTATAGGGGAATGAGCTCCTCACGCAAAATAGAATGCTCCAAACAAATGCATTTTTTTTGCGCATCATGCTGTTTGAGATAGACATTTCTCAATGGATGCCCCATTTTACATTGATATTCGTGGAATGGGGATTATGTAAAACTCCCCGTAAGTTTATAAAAATCTTCCCAAAATTTATAAACTCCATTATGCACTCCCATCTTTACATTTATAAAGGAATATCAAAGTTACACAATCTATTGATTTATAAAGATAATTTTTTATTTCTCATATTGAATGAAAGCTGTAAATATCATAAGATCTTCTTATTTCGACTTCTTTTATAATGAATCAATCAAAACCATGTTTTTTGTATGTTACAGGCGGGATGAGCGTCTGTAGATAAAAAAATAAAGCAAGGATATGCCTCTTATGAAACGTCTCAAGTGTCAAGAGCTGTCACAAATTGAAGGTAGGTACAGTGTGTAATGGTGCCGGCTTGCTTCTTGACAAAAAGCGTAAAGATGATGCGCGGCGCGTGCAGTGGGACTACTATTATTATTCATGGGCGTTGTTGCGAAGTGGTTTTAGGTGCTTTAGAGATGTTTTTTAAGAAAGCCCGTGAATGGCAATCCAAGTATATTCCGTTTGGGACATTTTGTTTTAGGTGAGGGGGAGTGAGACCAAAAAGACATGTGATAAAGTAAGAGCATGAGGCAATAGGTAATTTCCGTTATTTTAAAGATATTGCTTTAGATGTCTTTGAAAGGCGTAAAGCTGAATTAAAAGGAAATGACAAAGATGAAAACTGGTTTTTACCTTAACTTTTCATATTTTTCCCAAATTAGGCTGTTTTCCTGTTTTAAGAGATTATACAAACAGAGATGCGTAATATTCTTGCCTCCATTTGGCATATAAAAGCTATAACAGCTGAGAGAAGTACTAAACTGTCTTAACATTTTTTTCAAACATACTGCTGCGGTAAGTTTGGATGTTGATTTATAGGCAATACTAAACGCACACGCTCTCTTAAGAAGACAATGTCATAAAACACATAACTTTCCAGCAATAGATTAGAGAGAAGTGCCGGTTTTTTATCAGACACTTTGCAAAACAACAACCATAACACAATTAGCTTTACGTCTATTTATCCTTACAGGTGTTTGCACAAATTCTTTGCATCATATTTATAAAGATCAAATTGACGATAATATATGGACAATTCGTGGTTCGATAATATGAAAGGTTTACATGATACTACAAAAATTTCGTGTCCTTTTATCATCAGAGGCAATAAAAATGCTAGAACAAGCGCGTTTGCTATTTTGCAATATTCTTTTTTCTGCAATCGGTTGTGGTTTTTTTGAAGCAAATTATACGGCTCAATATGTAATGTGTAAGAAAACCATTCTGATTGATTGAAAATAAGAGGGCTTGAGATGAAGGAATGTTTGAGGGGAGCATTAAACAAACGAAAGATGAATTATCATTATAAATTAAGAGATTATTATGATTAGCTTCAATTTAATAAACCAATTTCACGCATTTTCATTAAAATTGTGTGATTAATTTTACCTGTTACAGGAAGATCAAATATTTTTTGAAACTGTTTTAAGGCTTCTATCGTCTTTTGATCTTCTATTCCTGTGACAATAACCTCCTCATTCCCAAAAATATGTAAAGCTTTTTGCACTTGTATAATATCTTCAACAGAAGGCTCTAAAATAGCTTCTTTTAAGTGTGCCATATTTTTTGTATTGTTTGTTTCTATTTCGCTTTGCTTAATTAATATCGCGATTTCATCTGCTGCGGGATTAGATAGAACATTCTTTTGCATTCTCTGAGCAGTTTGCTGTTTCCATAAAGTGATGGCTCGGCGTGTTTTAGGTCCTTCCAGTCCATCTAATGGTCCATCATAAAGTCCTAATTTTGCTAGTTCTTTTTGCTTTTCCAGCATGCTTGCTGATTGAGAGGGTAAAGGTGAATTTGTGTGCTTATGGCTTTGAGAATGTACAGAAGTTACACGGGAGAGTTCTTGTGATTTTTCTTCTTTTTCCGATAAAGTAGAGCTCTTACCTATACTTTGAACAGAGGAAAATTTCATTTGAGTTAAAATATTTTGATGCGTTGTCATTTGCGAAAATAAAGCATTAAATGAAATAAATAAAAAACTAATGCTAAAAAGAAAAGATCCAACAAAAAATAAAGTATTTTTTCGTGTATAGAAATAAAGAGTTTTTGCACTCCAAAAAATAAAATGAAAAATTATAAGAAGAAGTGTTATAACAATACTACTATAGTATTTACGGTGTTTTACAGTTTTTTTTCGGTAGGTCTTTCGTTTTGTTGCCATTACTTTTATTTTCAGTTGCGTTTATTTTTTACAAAGAAACAAATATAAATTAGGAAACGAATATGAATCAGTTTTTACTTCCAGCCAGAGAGAAGTGCATTGACATTATTGATTTTTCCTTTCAAACTCCTAAAATGAGCGGCTTCATTATATCAATTTATAAGTTGATAAATCAACAAGAGTTCTTATCAACGTTTATTCATTTTATTTTATACAAATCTTTAATGTGTATAAAGAGAGCACCAAATGATTAGCATTCAAGATCATTTTGGTATTTGCAAACTGCATTATCACATATAATTATCTAAACAATAATGCCACGTTATTCTTCATTTTGGGGCATATGTTTGCCTATTATTTAAAATAAAATTGAAAATATTTGCCTATAACGCTAAAAAGATGACAATCATTATCTATTCTTTATAATTTACATATAGATGGTTACTTATCCATAAACGGTTTGGTAATAATAATTATCTCTTAATATTATTATATTTTGGTATAAATTCCTTCTATTAAATAATTTTCATAAGTATTAATTAAATTTATGTTTACAATGTTATAGAAAAAACTGGCTTGAGATGTAATCATAAGAGATGCAGTTATTTTTTGATGTTTTTATTGACAGGTTGACTATTTTCATAACATTCCAGTAAAAATTTTATAGATAATATAAATATTTTATCGACACTAGAGTCAGAATAACAGAGTTTACTCTTTTTAGCTTTTTCAACTAAGCTAAGATGGTGGACTATTATTTAAAATAATTATGTACACCACACGATTATCTCTCTCATTTTTTATCATAGTATGTTCATTAACATGACCAGCTTGTAAGTGTATAATTTTGATGTTAATTTTTTACTGAATAGACAATGTATCCCATTTTATACAGCGGAATTGTGCCATATTTATAAAAAAGCCAATGATATAGATCCAATACATGAATACTCAATTTTATAAAAAGCACATTTTATAAATTGTTTATAAAGCAACAGTGTATAAAATGCTTCTTTTATTGTATTTACCACTGCGGTACATTGATTGTCCATGATACGTTTTTTAATCAAATTATCATTTTTTTTATTTTTTATTTTTGTCATTATTTCATTTTTTGTAGCAGATCCAAGCAGTAATCATTCTTCTAGCCCCCAAAATAATGAGACAACAACGAGCGATGTGATTGTTGCTTTTAAGGAAGCCTTAAATGACTTAGGCGCATTTTGTGACCGTAATATAAAAACCTGCAAAGTAGGAAAATCCTTTTTAAGTTCACTTGGTGAGCGCGCATATTACGGTGCAAGAGCTGCTTATGAATATTTAGGGAACATATTAGGAAACAAAAATGATATCAGAGACTTCCCCTAATGTTTCTTACAAAATCGAAATACAAGAGTTCTTACAAAACCATGCAATGTTATCTTGAAATAAGGATTTTTAACGTTCTTCGTGTTATTTATGTTAGGAAGAATAAATATTTATTTTTTATAAGTGTATTCAAGAATGATTATTCAAACGAAACAGGACTAAAATAATGGCGGAAACAATCGGTAATATTATAGAGAACTTTTCGCTTTTGGATAATTGGGAAGATCGTTATCGTTATGTCATCGAGCTTGGCTATGAATTGCCACCTTTTCCAGAAAGCGCTCGAAACGATGCTCACAAAGTTCCTGGTTGTGTTAGCCAAGTGTGGCTTCTATCTTCACGTAATAACTCAAAAGATCCAATATTGACGTTTCAAGGTGATTCCGATGCTCATATTGTGCGTGGACTCATTTACATACTTCTTGCTTTTTATTCAGGCAAAAAAGCTTCTGAAATTCGCAATTCTGATGCTCAAGAGCTCTTTGAAAAACTTGGTTTAAATGAAAATCTTACACCACAACGATCAAATGGTTTGAAATCAATGATTAAACGGATTCGTAACGAAAGCTATATGTAATCCCCTTGGTAGAAATTGCTATATATACAAAAGCTTCACACAAAACATGTATACTAAAATCAACTTTATGCACGAAACCATTTTTTCGCAAAATAAGATTATTTAGTTTTTTTCCGTTTGCTTTTGCGTCCAAGCCCCATTTCTTTGGCCAAAGCCGATCGTGTTTTTGCATAATTAGGCGCCACCATAGGGTAAGAACTATCTAACTGCCATTTTTCACGATATTCCTCTGGCAACATTCCATAATGTGTCATGAGATGACGCTTTAGAGATTTAAACTTCTTTCCATCTTCAAGGCAAATGAGATAATCAGGAAATACTGAACGCTTCGGATTAACGGCAGGCCTTTGTTTTTCAACTTCGACTTCTGTTAACTCTAGATTCCCTGCTTTACGAAAAGCAGCATGGACATCAGCAATTAAACTTGGCACTTCAGTCGGTCGAATAGAATTATTACTCACGTAGGCAGCAACAATATCAGCAACCAATGTAATAACTAAATTGCTTTCAGTCTCTAAGACTGCACGATGTTCCATTCTTGTTTCCTTTAATTTAAAATTGAGTAATTCAAAATCGAGATATAGTGCATATACTCATGATATAAAGATCTCATGCACATGAGTTTCATATTGTACAAAAATCTTTTTTGTCAATTCAATTATTCTATAAAATTGCCAAAACACAAAAAAATCAAATAAATACCTATTTTTTGTCATAATATACAATAAGAAAAACGAAATTATTACATGCTAAAATATATTTTTACCCTATAACATATCATACATAATATATAATACATCACAAATATAAAAAAATATATGATAAAATTTATTTATTTTTTTTGAGAACGTAAAAATAAAATTACTAATTATAAAAATATAATATATAAATTATTATATTTTGTTTTGAATACTTATAGTTTAGTAAGTTTATGTTTAATAAGTTTTAAATTTGTTTTTATTATTTATATTTATAAAATTTAATAATAAAAAACATGATATATTATAAATATGACATAATAGTATTATTTATAATATAAAACTATTCATTAAAAGGAGATAGGACATTTTTATTTTTTATACAGTAATAATAATATTTTAGATATATTTATTCCTTTCTGTAAAATTATGCGATTATACTGTTTCAAAAAAAATCAATTCTTTTTCTAATAGTTTAATTGTTTTACCAGTCACTTTCATTATAAAAGTGGTGTTATATCCCTAGAAAACAATAGCTGTGATATGTAATGAACAGAAAGGTATTAGTTTTAAAAATTATCATGGTGCTATTTTTGCAAGTGAATAGAACTTATAGGTTTTTACACTTGCATCAATCATTGTGATTCTAACATATAAACGAAGCTATTAACATATTTTAATATAGGATTGTGTATGACTCGCACTTTTGCAATTCCTCCCAAAGCATCTAGAATCACTCATAAGGAAATATATCATGGTATTTTTCGTGATGATCCCTATCATTGGCTACGTGCGTCTAACTGGCAAGATGTTTTTAAAGATCCTAACTGTCTTGATCCCAATATTCGACATTATCTTGAAAAAGAAAATGCTTATCAATCAGCTCAAATGGCTGATACAAAACCATTACGAGATTTGCTTTTTACCGAAATGAAAAACAGGATCCAAGAGAATGATAGTTCTGTTCCTATAAAACATGGTCCTTTTGCTTACGGATTCTCTTATGTTACCGGAGGCCAACAACCACATTATTTTCGGACACCAAGGAATGGCGGAGAAAAAAACGTGTACCTTAATGGTGATGTCTTGGCAGAAGGCAAAGAATATTTCAAATTTGGTTCAGTTCAAGAATCTCCTGACCATACACATGTGGTATGGACCTATGATGACAAAGGATCAGAATTCTATACAGCTAAAATTCGTAATTTTGAGACATTGTCTGACTGTATGGACACAATTACTGATACATCTGGTCAAATTGTATGGGATGCTAGATCTGAAGGTTTTTTCTATACTAAGATGGATAAAAACCACCGACCTTCAGAGCTCTATTATCACCAATTAAACACAGATCAATCACAAGATAAGCTTATTTTTCGTGAAGACAATCCAGGTTTTTTCTTAGATGTAAGCGGTTCTAAGCTTAATGATGTTATTTATATTAATATTCATGATCATGAAACATCCGAGATCTGGTTAATTCCTGCTGAGGCGCCTTTTACTATTCCCCAATGTGTACGGAAACGACAAAAAGGTATTGAATATTCACTTACAGAAGGTGGTGATGTCTTTTATATTCTGACCAATTTAGATAATGCAAAAGATTTCAAAATTATGGTAGCGCCATATACATCTCCACAATCAGAAAATTGGTCTGAGTTTGTTCCACATCAGCTTGGGTGCCTAATATTATCCCATGATGCTTATCAAGATTTTCTTGTCTGGATCGAACGTTTTGAGGGGCTTCCACGTATAAAAGTAATGGAACGTACCACTAAACAAGTTAATTCCATTGCTTTTACTGAAGAGGCTTATTCTTTAGGTCTGCAAGGAGTTGCAGAATATAACAGTCCAACTATTCGTTTTTCCTATTCGTCTATGACAACACCTGATCAAGTGTTTGATTATGAGATGAAAAATTGTAAACGAATGCTTTTAAAAACGCAAATAATTCCCTCTGGGCATAATAAAGATGCATATGTAACACGACGTATTACAGCAATAGCAGACGATGGTGAGAAGATTCCTATTTCACTTTTTTATCACAAAAATACTCCCCTTGATGGTGGTGCGCCTTGTCTGCTTTACGGTTATGGTGCTTATGGGATCTCTATACCTGCCAGTTTCAATAGTAATGTACTTTCTCTAGTAAACAGAGGTTTTATTTACGCTATTGCTCATATTCGCGGAGGAAAAGAAAAGGGAGTAGAATGGTATGAGAAAGGAAAACATCTCTTTAAGCACAATACATTTACAGATTTTATTGCTTGTGGGCGTTACCTTGTAAACAATAAATTCACTTCTCACGACCGGCTGATTGCTCATGGTGGTTCAGCAGGGGGGATGTTGATGGGAGCCATTGCCAATATAGCTCCACAGGATTTTGCTGGGATCGTAGCAAATGTGCCTTTTGTTGATGTCTTAGCGACAATGTTAGATGCTTCATTGCCACTCACTCCTCCAGAATGGGCCGAATGGGGGAATCCTCTTGAATCAGAAGAAGATTATAAGCTTATTGCTTCCTATTCCCCTTACGATAATGTCAAAGCTCAAAACTATCCCCCTATACTTGTGATGGCAGGATTAACAGATCCTCGTGTAACTTACTGGGAGCCTGCAAAATGGGTGGCAAAATTACGAGACCTAAAAACAGACGATAATGCAATTTTATTACGTATTAATATGGATTCAGGGCACGCTGGTGCAGCTGGACGTTTTTCAAAGCTAGAAGAAGTTGCCTATATCTATGCATATATTCTAAAGATAGCAGGAAAAGACTTTTGCTAATCCATAATATTTTGGTATGAAAGTCTCCGATAATTTATTGGATTATAGGGACTTTCATACACTAAAAAATTATTGAGACAGTTTAAAATTCACATTCTTCATAAAGTTTCAAAACATAGTCCCAATTAATTAAATGGTCTACAAAGGCTTCGAGGTACTTCGGTCGAGTATTGCGATAATCAATGTAATAGGAATGTTCCCACACATCGACACCCAAAATAGGGTGAGCATTGTGAATTAAGGGATTTTCGCCATTAGGCGTTTTCATAATTTCAAGCTTGCCATCTTTAACAGCAACCCACGCCCATCCAGAACCAAATTGGGCACTAGCAGCAGCAATAAAATCAGCGCGGAATTTGTCGTAACCACCTAGATCAGCGTCAATAGCTTTTGCTAACTTTTCAGGAAGTTTTTGGCCACCACCATTTTTTTTCATCCAAAGCCAAAAGTGGTTATGATTGTAATACTGCGCTGCATTATTAAACAAACCAATATTTTTTCCAAAACTTTTTTTAACAATATCTTCAAGGCTTTCATTTTCTAAGCCTAACTCTTTCACAAAATTATTGGTGTTGGTAAGATAAGCGAGGTGATGCTTATCATGATGATATTCAAGCGTTTCGCGTGACATATAAGGCGAAAGGGCATCGTAATCATAAGGCAACGGGGGCAATTCAAAAGCCATTTAAAAATCTCCTCGATTCTAATTGTTAAGCTTATTTCATAAGCCTAATTTGCCATTTACCGCATTTAAAAGCAAATGTTGAATACCTAGTTTGTATGAAATAGTTTTAATGTCTCTCTTTTTGTAAAAGAAGCTTTTAGGAAATGTATATTCATCAATCAAAAAGGATATTGGTCTACATAAAGATTGCTTCTGAAGATTTTTTACATCTATGAGTGGGTAATAAATATCATTATCTTTTGAATAAAAAGTAAATGGAAATAGCTATTATTCCTTGTTTTTGTATCTCTATTTTTTCAAATACCATATAAAATGTTTTTAATTTTTGCAAAACTCTTCCAGTTTATGGGTGTATCATAATGTTTTCAACAGAATAATAAGTGTTATTTTTTAGGAAATATTTTTCAATGTGCTTGATTTTATTTTATGGTGCTACCCATGAATAATATAATGTAAAAATTAGTGGACATTACCATCTTTATGCTTAATGCAAGAGCACAGCAGCACTATCATACACTTACCGGTTGCCAATGTGGAGACAGTTTTTTTTAATTGAGCAAGATGGGATTTTAATATATCAAGAAAAGTAAATCATATGCAAATTTATTAGATACATGAGTAAACTGCAAGATTTTCATTTTCTGTTCCTAGAAAATCAATACAAAGAGCAAAATAATTGATGGATAAATGGTTCCTACTTATGTTAAAATCACAACTGTATATCAGTTTCTGCTACGAATTTGTATCGATGGCAATGCCATACAAGACTCAGAAATTTTATGATAAAAAAGTAAAGTCTTTGATTTTCAGATATTGCGTCCAAACACAGGAATCGCTATAAGGTGCAGGAGTCGCTATAAAGCGTGTTTTTTTGGGGTATAGCCAAGCGGTAAGGCACCGGTTTTTGGTACCGGCATTCCCTGGTTCGAATCCAGGTACCCCAGCCAGTTCCGGTAAAATGTTAATAAAAGTTCGGCTTGAGAGTGGATCAATCCCCTTAACTATCTATTGCTATTCATAGAAAGTCTGGTAAGCTGAAAAACACCTATTTGTAGCGGGTTAGCTCTAAATATGGTAAGGTTCTCTTGCTATAGCTATCGCTTAAAGAGCTCTTTTAAAAGATTCTTTTCTATAAGACGAGGGGTAAATGATTTATGCGCACTTGCTTTAGAAAAACTATTTGGCTGGATTTTGCGCTCTATAGCAACACCGGCGGGTGATTTTCCGTATTCCACCATCTTCATTACGCCGAACAGCGTAGCAATAATGCTGATTAGGAAACACATGCCGCTGCATGTCACGTACCATACCAGCAGCATGTCCATAGGGTGCCACACAATCAATAAACCACATATATTCTCCGCCTTGCCAATCCGCATCGGACAAAAGCTCTCCCTTTTCAAGCATAGATTGATGATTTTTCTCATCTAAAAAAGCCCAAGTGATAAAGGCACAAAATTCTCCACGTTCATTTTTATAGAGCTTGTATTGCCTAGTCTGTAAAGCTGGTCCTAAATTTCGTTCGATATCCTAGATTCGCCAGCGGCGGTATAAGGAAGATGTAAGCATTAAAACAACCATAGCTCCTAACGCTGTAAGAGGGTCTATGAATGATGATGAAGGATTTTTATGCACACACATTAATCTTTATCTTTCCTTTAGAGATTGTTCTAAAATTTTGGTGATAGGCTCAAAGAAATAAGAAATGAGACGCCGTTTTGAGGTAATGACATCCGTTGTCACAGTCATGCCAGGGATAAATTTAAGTTGTTTGTTATTCAAAGTGATATGATCTTGGTCAATTTTGATTAAAACAGCGTAGACACCATTAATTTCTTTATTATAGCGCGCTGTAGCGCCTACATTAACGACTGTACCGTGGATAACACCGAAACGTTCAGGCGGAAAGGCAGAAAACTTGATGTAAGCACGTTGGCCCTTTTCTAAAAAACCAATATCTCGATTATCAAAAAATGCTTCAATAATGAGACCACCCGAACCAGGGACAATACGCATGAGCGTTTTACCAGCCTCTACAAAGCCGCCCAAAGTATGGATACTTAAATCATCGATACGTCCATCAACAGGTGCATAGAGTGATAAGTGGTCAAGATGGTATTGAGTGCTATCAAGCTTTGCTTTTAATCCTTGAAGATTCAGTTCTGTTTCACGCGAAAGTTGCCGATAGCGGGCGATTTCATCGGAAATGAGACTTTTCCGTTGTTGGCGGAGGGTGTTTATTTCGGCGGCATTTTCTTCCAAACGTCTTTGATTGGTTAAAATTTCATGCTCGACATTTTTAAAATCATGTAAACGCTCTAAATAAACGGCTTGGCTAATGACTTTTGTTTCCATCAGGCTTTTTGCAGCCTTTAATTTTCCTTGGCTTAATTGACGATCATCTTCCAACCTATCTAATTGCGCATGTTGTGTTGCACCGCTGCGCTCGACGCGGTCCGCCTGTGCTTTTAGCGCTCTTAATTTATCTTGGAGAGATTGAAGGGTAGCGCTAATGAGTTTTTCCCCTTCTATTCTTGCAGTCGTGTTGCCAGAAGGAGGAGCTGGCAGATAGGCAAGCCCTTTGGTTACAAAATCTTTATCCAAAGGATTGCTTTCAGCAAGAAGTGTTGTAGGTATGTTATAAAGAAAAGAATAACCGGTATTCCACGGTAGGTTTGTGCAAATCAAAAAGGCCACACAGTATGGAGTTGTCCAGCCTTTTTATGCAAGCAAATGGGAAAATAACGCTCACTTTACAGCATTTTCTTAGAACTGATAACGTATTCCACCAGAAAAGCTCGCTCCTGTTATACCCGTTTTTTGTAGCTTTTGTTGGTAACTAACATCACCATGAAGTACGATATTGTGGGAGAGTTGTGCATTGATGCCCAAACCGCCTTCAATGGCAGTTCCGGCAGGATCAAGGTCAAATTCCTTACCAATCTGTATTTTCCCATCATCACTAAAGGTTTTAAGAAAGTTCACTTTTCCATAAAAAGAAAAGGGATAATCACTTTCGACAGAAACAGTTTTAGTTAAACGTCCGCCAATCCGAACCAACCATTGGGAAGGATTTTTCATATCAATTTCTAGATTATCAGCATCTTTCATGGTGTCAAACGACAATTGTTGATAAACAATTTGTGCTTGTGGCTCAAACTCTATCCCTGCCATTCCTGTAGCAAATTCTTTTCCAATGGTAACCAAAGCGCTCAAGGTTTTGGCACCCTTCAAGTTTGCGGCATTCTTGATATCAGCCGTAGTGATATTTCCATCGATCATGCCATAGGAAGTTAGGACATCGACATATAAGCCATTGTTGTGTTGTATACTGCCATAAGCTGTAACCGCCCATTTATTGAGTGTGCTTTTGTCTGCACCCTCCATATCCTTAGGTGTGAAAGAGAGTTTCCCATAGGTTCCCATAAGTCCAAAATGCATGGTGATATTTTGGCTTTCCATTGCAGCTAATGCACCACCTGCTTGTACGGCAGCATAGCGAATATCAGCGCCATAGCCATATTTGAAGAGACCACGCTCAGAGGTTAAGGTAGCATTGCTACCATAGGGTGAAAAGAAGAAAGAATAATTTTGTGTTGTACGGATATCAGCTAACAATTTGCTTTGCTTAGTAATGTCGGTAAAACCAGCGTAGAAGAGAGCGTTAGGCATCACGATATAGCTTGCCACTTGCGGTACGACAGCTTCCACATGTGGACCAGGGACAGAGCCACCGGAACCGCTACCGCCACCGGAGTCAAGAAATGCTTTATGCAAGCGAAAATCCCAGAAGTTTTCATTTTTTTCATCAAAGAGGTTTTGCTCAATATTGGCTGTGCCATGGCGTGATTCTGGTCCATAAGCAGTTAGTGTGTATTTATAAGGCAAACCATCTCTTGTGATATAACCATTGGCTAATTTGAAGGAGTCTTCCATCGCTTTTCCAGAGACTTGGATAAGGGAAATACCGCCTGTATTCGAGGGGGCCGCAGCATTTTCTACACTGTTTTTATCCCCTACATCACTCTTGATATAAACTGTTGTTGTACCTGATGCATCGCCATGAATGAGAACGCGATCGGTTTTTTGATCATCTACAGCAACCCCATCGTTCCATGCCATGTTAAAGTGGATTTCTGCGTTTCCAGAAGCGTTATAGATCTCTGGAGTATCTTTTTTACCAGAACCGATATGTAATGTGTGATAATGGTTTTCTACTGGCTTTTCAAAAACAATTTTGCTGTCATTGAGGTTGAGTGCAGAAACATCAGAACGTGATCTTTGAGTGATATCAAGTAACTTGCCCGCATCATCTTTTTCTTTTGTGCTGGTGTTCACAAACCATGTTGTATTGTTTTTGAGATCAAAGCTTGTTTGTCCATTTTCGTCATTTCTTACACCACCTTGTAAGACAGAACGGTCTGCGGAGAGTGAAAAGATTTGATTAGGTTTTGGTGTATCATGGATTATCCCTACGAATAACCTATCGGCTCTGATTTCTGAATCTTTGAGGTTGAGTTTACCATTTGATGAATTGTTGGCAACAATACCCGTTCCATCTTCGATGAGAAGGTTTGTATTGGTCAGGTTTATTTCTAAAGTTTGATCGTTTTTTGAGTTATCAAAGCGTATCCCATTGCGCTGTGCTTTTGCAGAAATATCTGTGACATCAATATGTCCGCCATCTTTTACGACAAATGCTGCTCCTTTTGCACTTACACTCCCTCCCGTCATTGTGATTTTGGCTTCTTCACCATCTACATGGAGTCCGTAATTTTTAGATGTTACTGTGACATTATCATTTAAAGTAATTGTGCTACCTTGCAGAGTTTGTACTTCTCCACCAAAGGAACCTCCGCCCATTACTGTTATTTGGGAATTATCATTAGCCAAGAGAGCTTTTTCTGCATTCTTAACGGTTACATTATTTAAAGAAACCATGCTTCCTTTGTCAGCACTTATTCCTTTCTCCATAAGAAAGCCATCTTTACCGCTTGATATTTTCACATCTTTCAGCGTGTTTTCTTTGCTTGTGGTGTCAAGGAATAATGCACCTACTGCTTCGCCTTCTGTGATTTCAATAGATCCTCCTGTCATCTTGATTGTCGCATTATCACTTTGGGCTTTAACACCGATCGTAGCATTTTTAATTGTTGTGTTTCCATTCAATTCAATGGTACTGGAACCTCTTGCAAATGCGCCGAATTTTTTTCCTTTTCCATTTGCTGTGAGAGCAACGTCTTTAACATTAATATATCCACCAGCTTTTGTATATAATACACTATTGCTACCGGTAACAGTTCCCCCTGTCATAAAAATTTTTGATTGCTCACCAATTGCATGGAGGCCATCACACTCAGATGATGTGATTTTAGCCTCATTGTCCAAAGTAATGGTACTACCACTTTGAGCATTGATTGCATCTTCTTTTGCCTCAAAAGATCCACTAGAAACCATTACTTGAGATTTGTTATCTGCATAGATGCTGCGTTTTGCTTTTGTGACGGTTACATTATTTAAAGTAATTATGCCTTTTATAGCGGAGATTCCTTTCTCCATAAGAAAGCCATCTTTTCCACTTGATATTTTCACATCTTTCAGCGTGTTTTTTTTTGCTTGCGGTGTCAAGGAATAATGCACCTACTGCTTCGCCTTCTGTGATTTCAATAGATCCTCCTGTCATTTGAATGACACCATTGTCTTTTGCTTCAAGTCCAATAACAGTCTCTTTAATGGTTGCATTATTATGCAAATCAATCATGCTGTTAGGACCAGTGGATTTTGCGCCTGTTCCTTTGTTATATGCGGTGAGAGTGATATCGGCGACATCAATATATCCGCCATTTTCTGTCAACAGAGCACTTTTTTTCCCCTTTACAGTTCCTCCAGTCATTGTGATTTTAGATTGTTCACCATCTGCATGGAGTCCATCATTTTTAGATGTTACTGTGACATTATCGTTTAAAGTAATGGTACTGCATTGTTTAGCTTGTACCTCACCGCCAAAGGAACTGACAGATATTATCACATGTGCATCAGAAGATGCTGCTACGGATAAATCTGCTTCATTAACGGTTACATTTTTTAAAGTAATTATGCCTTTTCTAGCGGAGATTCCTTTGCTCATCGAAGTGTTGTCTTTACCGCTTGATAATTTCACGTTTTCCAATATCGTTGTGCCACTGTCATCAGTGTCTGATATAACGCCATAATCGGCTGCAATAACACCTCCTATCATCTTAAATGTACTACCATGCCATATTCCAACACCACTATGCAGCTGAGTATCGTTTGCACTTTTAATGGTTGTATCCCATAACTCAATTGAAGATTGGGTTCTAAGGACTACAGCATCCAAATCGTTGTTTATTGGATGACCTCCGGTCAGTGTTAAGTTTTTACCGATGACTTTTCCACCATTTGTTGTTTGAATATATTCATAAGTCTTGTTTGATACGTTTTTTACTTCTCCTTTATCAACTTCAAGAGATTCAGCATGTACGTTGAGATTTTTGCCAAAAAGCATAATTGCTGCGATAGCTGTACAGGAGAGTAAAGATTTTTTAGACATAGCTGTTCCTCCCTTATAAGCTCCGCATGTTCTCCCCGCTTAGAAGTAAGGAAAATAAACAATTTAAATTTTAATTACAATACTTACCTATTAGTTAATTTGTTATTATTTATCAAATATTATAAATTTACTTTTTAATAAAATAAATCATTTTTATTGTTTAATACATAGTATATTAATAGTTAATATATATTAATACTTAAAATATTTTAAATAAAAACATCAAATGAGAGACAAAACAATATTTTTGTTATGAAATAAGTTAGGATTGAGATATTTTCGTTTAAAAGCTTTGTCCTGAAAGAGTAAAAGCACTTTCAGTAATAAGTAATAATAGTGCAAACAAATGACAGGTTGGTAGGGATTTTTCTGTTGGAAGTAAGTACAAGTTTCTACTCATCATCTTGAGAAAGAGGAAGTGACGAGATTTCTGTATCAAGCGCATCCATAAAATCGATAATAAAAACAGCATTAGTCCCCAAATCTCTTGGCGAATAACGAGAAGCAGAACGCATATCAACAAAAGTTGTATCCCCTTCACCAGTTAAACGAATAACAATATCTGAAATAAAGCCAAGGTAAAAAGTTTTTGCCATTGTTTCAATATAAAGCGCATCTTCTTCACCTTTAAACTTTTTTTGAGCCACAACTGGCCAATCATACGCAGCTAAAACATTGAGAACGGATTCGCGAATACGGTCAGGTGATCCATCATAACGGCGCCCCGATATTTCTGGCCATTGTGACATCTGTAATGTTGTTTGTTCAGTCAAAACACTTTTGAGCGGTAAAGCAATGCACAAGCTTGTAGGCATAATTATGTGTCTACAAACTTGACAGGAAGGTTTAGGTGCATAATTTTACAAAATTATATATTTAATTTGGATTTTTTTTTATGAATGAGCTTATTAGTATTATTGTAGAATTATTATTTTCTATAGGTGCTTTATTTATATTTTTCTATACATTGTTTTCATATTATAAATCTAAAGGTTATAGTAAAAAGGAAATTTGGAAAAAAATTTTGTTAAGAATATTTTTGTTCGTTATATTATTTTCTATAATATTTTTTATTTATATACGTTATTTCTATGAACAATGATTATTAATTATTAATTTATAATTATAGATTAATTTGGAAATTTTATTTTTATATTATTTTACTTTATTAACTTTTGTATGATATAATATATATTAATGTTTATTGTTTTTATATATATTTAATTTGGATTTTTTATGAGTGATATTATTCGTATTATTGCAGAATTATTATCTTCTACATGTGCTTTCTTTATATTTTTCTATGCAATGTTTTTACGGTATAAATTTAAAGGTTATAGTAACAAAGAAATTGTGAAAAAAATGTTGTTAAGCACATTTTTGTTCATTATATTTGTTATATTACTTTCTATAACAGTTTTTATTTGTATACGTTATTTATATGAAAAATGATTATTTATTATCTTTATATAATAATGTTTTTGATATTTTATTTTCAATATTTGTTTTTATATTTTTATTAAGTTATAGATAAAGTGATGACAGTTGGAAAAATAGTATAAAGGAAGCAATTAAGACATTTAGTGGGTTATTTTTGGCGTTTTGTTTTATTTATGTTGCGTTTAAATATATTATATATTAGTATTTATATTTAAGTTATGTTTGATGAAAAATTATTTTCATTTAAATAAGTTTCTATTATTTGTAATAATATATATTTTTTTTATTATTATGAAATTTCTTTATAAAATTGAAATAATCATTTATTGTAAAATACAGATGAATTTATGTGTATTTTATTGTTAATTTTTTCTGTAACTATATTACATATGCATCATATTTTATGATAAATGTATTTCATCTTTCTTGATGAGGGTGTATTTTTCTATTTTCATTGGAAAAATGCGCCTGTAAGAAATGCTTAATTTCCTTATTAGAGAAGTCTTCTTTCCTACTTTTATGATGAGATTTCTGAGCATAAAAAATATATGTAAAATCAATTATAGTATTTAAGTTTAGAATTTGAATTCAAATATTTTATCTATATGTCACGCGCTAAAAAGAGGCTATAAGTTGCTTTTGGGTGTTTAAAGAACTTGTCAGTAATGCTTATGGCCGTCGAGAGACGATAAATGTTTTGTGCGTTTCTGCACGTCTCAAAATTTATTTTTGAAATAAGCTAATTTAGTAAATGTAACTTACTATACTTCTAATCTCTACTAATTATCTTCAGAAAGAGGAAGTGAGGCGATTTCTGTATCAAGTGCATCCATAAAATCGATAATAAAAGCAGCATTTGTCCCCAAATCTCTTGGTAAATAACGAGAAGCAGAACGCATATCAACAAAAGTTGTATCCCCTTCATCAGTTAAACGAATAACAATATCTGAAATAAAGCCAAGGTAAAAAGTTTTGGCCATTGTTTCAATATAAAGCGTATCTTCTTCACCTTTAAACTTTTTTTGAGCCACAACAGGCCAATCATACGCAGCTAAAACATTGAGAACGGATTCGCGAATAAGGTCAGATGATCCATCATAACGGCGCCCTGACATTTCTGTCCATTGTGAGATCTGTATTGCTGTTTGTTCAGTCAAAACACTTTTGAGCGGTAAAGCATCACTGGGACGTATTGTGCGAAAAAAAGCCGGCGGGTTTTGTGTATCGGTAGAAATATCGTAAAGAGCCGGTAAGGTAAACCAAAGTCCAAAAAAGAGCATCAATGGTGTCGCAGTTATGAGTGAATAAACGATCCCTTTTAAAGCTTTCATTCCCCCTAGGGCTCCATAGACCCACAAACTATGAAGTGCTTTAAGAGCGAGAAAAAGAGAAATAATCACACAGCAAGTAGAGATTCCTATCAAGATTATGAAGTCGCTTACGTTAAGTACGGAAAAACGTTGTAAAATGACCGAAAATAATAAAATAAAGAAGGCTAAACCACCAAATCGAGGGGACCATACTGCTGCTCTTGAAATTAACCGAACATATCTCTTCTTCATGAAGTTTTTCCCCTCAATTGTAAACTATAAGCCAAGTTTTTTCAGAGTGCATATCTTACAAAAAGCTTATGCTCATAAAACAAAAATAAAGCACTTATTTTTGAGGTCAAGGATGCGTAATGTCTTATAAGTTTCCAGTGGTTATTTTAGCACTTCATTGAAGGTAATCAGTATTTCTTCTATAGTTTATCATGTCATTGATGCGAACTTTATGGGAATGTTTGTAAATAAAAAGAAGTAAACTCAAATAACAAGTTTTACAATTGTTAGCAGCATATTTTTTTAGAGCTTTACTCTTGATTTTTCTCTTCTGATTGCGGGGAGTTTTTTCTGTCAGATAATGCGTATCAAATAGGATATGATGATGTGCAATAGAGATTTCATTCTACCTCAATAAAAAATTGAGGGATCTACAATCAGACAAATCTGAATTCGAATATTCAATTAATAGAGAAAAAAGATAACCATTTTGATAGGCTTCATGTATTTTGTATAGAAAGTAAGGTGTTGTACAAATGAGAGGTTAGTCGGTTTTTATTCATAAAATATACGGCAGGTCGCAGATGAAAGGAAAGCTTCACTTTCTTTTTTCGCAAGGGAAGAAGGGACAAAAGTACGTAAAATAACAAACCCTTCATTCAAATTTTTAGCAACCAAAACTGAATTGGTATTTTTTTTAGGTTTTGATTTTTTGAGTTCTATGATTTGTATTGGTTTTCCAATGATAAGATCGAGTGTCGCATCAGGGGCTGTTCGGTCATTAAGGCTATAGAAAATAATTCCGTTGTGTGTGTAGGCTGCTAGTGACCAAAATTGTCGTGTTTTCAAAGCTTTTAAATGAACAGGTCCATTTTCAAGGTTAAATCTGCAGACTTTAAGAAGAAAGAGGGGATCAGCAGATTGTTGAATAGAATTATCGGGAGTAAAAGCAACAAATTGATAAGGGGCTCCGGATTTTTTAAGTGCTGTCCATATATTATCCTGTGCCCAATAGGGGATCAGAAAGAGAACGCAAATATGAACGATAATAGCGCCAATGATTGCAAGAAGTGCGGTATAAATAAATCTAGTCACAATTTATTTGTCCTGATGGGATTTGTTCTATTGATGGCATTGTAAGCTTTTGTAATGCCGTTGCAGAGATGATTGAGGTATCGTATAAGGTAAGAATAAGCCCGAATTCTTTTTGACTAACTGTTGCAAGCCAATTGCCGGCTTGCGGTGTGGGTGAAATATTGATGCGCAATGAGCCATCATGCTCATAGATAATATTGTCAGTGTGGAGTTCAAAAGGTATTTCTTTGGATGAAGTATAAGGTTTTAGGGATTTGTCAGCTGTATAAAGGGTAAAAAGACGGGTTTCAGGGATGGTGCCTTTGAGTAAATAATGACAGTGATGATGAAGTGGACGCCCTTGGTTATCTTGCCAAATCTGGAATTGAATACCTTCAGTTCGTCCGAGTGAAACAATGCCTTGTTTAGCGGTGCGGGCGCGGGTATAAGGATCCATATTGGCGGTTCCCATTTGGGGATAAGCACTCCATTTTCCAATTCTAAAGAGTCCAAAATGAGGAAAGGAATTGAGCACATAATCGACACTCAGTGTTCCACATAAAATGGAAAAAGCGAAGATAAAAAAGAAAATGGTGATATTAAAAAACATCAGTGAATATCTTGAATTCAAAATGTTGAATCTCCAGTTGTTTTCATTTTCAAAGAAATTGCAGATGTTTTTTTCAGATCTTTGTTAATCAATCGCACGATATTTAATGTTTCAGGAGAAAGCGTAGAGGGTATTGGAGGAGGAACTTCAGAATCTGCATGGGAAGAAAGTACTGGGGGCTGATAAGGAAGGAGAGAATCTTTAACACCATAGAGCTGTTTGAGCATGATATTTTGATGTGCAGCAAGCATGATGCGATGCCATATCATGGCAGGAACGCCACCCCCAAAAGCACGATTCATCGGTGAAAAGTTATCATTTCCCATCCATACCGCTCCTGTATAATTGCCTGTAAAGCCAACAAACCAAGCATCACGATAAGATTGTGATGTTCCAGTTTTCCCAGCGACGAGAGTCATGGTTAGAGCAGCACGCTTACCAGATCCTCGTGTCGTGACACCCACCATCATTTGGTTCATATAAGCTGTTGATTGTTCACTCAGAACTCGGTGTAGTTTTTTTCCGTTATGTTCGAAATCCCACACGACACGACCATCAATTGTTTTGATTTGCGTAAACCCATGACGATTACCAGCTATCCCGCCATTGGCAAAGACATTAAAGCCAGTTGCTTGATCCATGGGGGTCATGTTGGAAGTACCAAGAACCATTGTTTTGTGTGATAAAATATGCGCGTTAATCCCCATATTCTTGATGAGATCTATGATGGGTTGGGTATCACGGTTAAGATATTGATAGGTGAGATACACAGGGACTGTATTAATAGAAAAAGCTAAAGCTGTTGCTAAATCAATTTTTCCCAAATAACGACCAGAATTATTTTTTGGTGTCCAACCTCCCCAATTGATAGGAGCATCTAAAACGATTGTCGAGGGAGACAGTCCGTGTTCCAGTGCGGTTGCGTAAACATAAGGTTTGAATGAAGAACCAGTTTGCCGTCCGCCTTGTGTTGCTCTGTTAAATTGGCTCTTTTTATAATCTTGTCCTCCAACAATTGCGCATACGGCACCGTTATTATCGAGTATAACGGTGGCAGCTTGGGTTACGCGATATTGTTGACCATATTGATGTAAATGATATGCGATTGATTCTTCTGCTGCTTTTTGAATATTCGGATCAAGGGTCGTTTGAATAATTAAACTATGGCTTGGAAGTTGATTACGCATTTTTTTGACTTCCTCGAATGCCCAATCAAGAAAATAATCTGGCTGATTATTTTCTCTTTGGGGAAGTGCCTTAGCAGGGTGGCGATGCGCATTGATAATTTGGCTCTTCGTCATAAAGCCACTATTAACAAGATTAGAAAGGACGATATTGGCACGTGTTTGAGCTGCAAAGAGATGACTATGAGGAGCATATTTTGTTGGAGCTTTAAAGAGTCCTGCTAACATAGCAGATTCACTTAAAGAGACATGACGTATGTTTTTTCCAAAATAAAATTTTGCCGCTGCGGCAATACCAAAATTGTTTCCTCCCATATATGCTCGGTCAAGGTAAAGTTGTAAAATCTGCTTTTTGCTAAAATTTGCTTCTAGCCAAAGAGCAAGATAAGCTTCTTTGATTTTACGTGTTATGGTTCTTTCGTTTGTTAAAAATAAATTTTTAGCCAATTGTTGTGTGAGAGTTGAACCACCTTGCACCACACCTTTAGCTTGCATATTTTGTGAAATTGCCCGTGTAAGTCCTTGAAAATCAATGCCCCAATGATCAAAAAAACGACGGTCTTCTGTAGCGAGAACCGCTTTAATGACAGTGTCAGGCATTTCTTCAACGGGGACAGAGATTGCCGGCAGTGCACCACGGTGCCCAATGGAATTTCCATAGCGATCTAGAAAAAGAATGGAAAAGTTTTTAGGAGAAGACCAATCTGTTTTGGTCAGTTCAAAAACAGAAATGCCCAAAATAGTGAAAAGAGTAAATCCCATCAACCCTAATGTCAGTATTTCATCGAGAACTTCAACGATAAAACGTTTCCATCCTTGAAGATGAAAATTTTGTGAGACGATTTTTGCCTTTTTCCAGAAAAAACTGTTAGCAGAACGAATGTGATAAAGCGCTGTGTCTAATCGTGCGTCTAATTCAATGAGAGCAGGACTATGAAATGGCTTACGGTGTTGCCCTTTCTTTTTTTTAAAAAAATCAAACATTTAAAGAGAGCCTATGGCAAAGCAATACAACCAAACAAATCTACAATAATTATATGGAGTAGAAGTATTTTTTTTCTATAGTTCTAACAGAAAAAGAATTTGTTTTAGAATTATGCATTTTTTGTAAGATAGTATATTAATATTTTATTATTTTATTGAATAAATTTTATTCTCATTATTAAAAATATTTTTTTGATTTTTTAAAAATTTGGAGTAATGTTAATATGTTCTTCTGTAAGATAGAGGATAAATTGTTTTCATTTGTGATTTTTTAATCGACTAAAAAAAACCATTATTTCTTTTATCCTTTATCAAGGAAGAGAAGAGATGGGTTATTGAAATATTTATGATGAAAAAAAAATTCTTGTTCGTAATAATAGCAGCTTTTTTAGGAGCAGATTCTGTTCTAGCTTCTGGGTGTGCTGAAGTAGGTAAGAAGGCTGCCGCACAAGAGAGCGGGGTTCTCGTCCGTTCAAAACCGGTTGTTCAGGATGGAAAGGACATGTGTGCAATTGTAGTTGTTGTACCAGCCCGTAATGGTGAAAAGTTACGTCGTGTTGAGTTTTTTGTTCCTGCTGATTAGTCTTTAGCAGATGGTGTTGTGATGCGTATCTTAATCGTTGAAGATGATCGGAATCTTCACCATCAATTAGCAGAAGCTGTAAGACGTGCAGGATATGTTTCCGATAGTGCTTTCGATGGTGAAGAGGCTTATTTTTTAGGGAGCACAGAGTCTTACGACGCGGTGATACTTGATATAGGTTTACCGCAGATTGATGGTATTAGTGTTGTTGAAAAGTGGCGTCAAGAAGGGCTCTCCATGCCTGTTTTAATGCTAACGGCGCGAGACCGTTGGTCTGATAAGGTGCGCGGTATTGATGCTGGAGCTGACGATTATGTTGTGAAGCCATTTCATTTGGAGGAGGTGATGGCGCGCTTGCGAGCATTAATTCGTCGCACTACGGGACATGCGACAAGTGCATTATGTTGCGGAAATGTTTTGTTGGATACAAAGACGTCTCGTGTTTTTGTGGATGGTCAATTGATTAAACTAACATCTTATGAATTCAGACTGCTTTCGTATCTCATGCATCATTGTGACAGGGTCATTTCAAGAACAGAGCTTACTGAACATCTTTATGATCAGGATTTTGATAAGGATTCGAATACGGTGGAAGTCTTTGTAGGTCGGTTACGGAAAAAGCTTGGAATGAATTTGATTGAAACTATTCGAGGAATGGGATATCGCGTGAGAACGCGAGGTGATTAATGAATGTTTTTGAAGAGAATAATTGGTATAGGAGGTTCTTTTTTGTAATTACTCGATCTCTCAGTTTACGTGTTATGATCTTATCAACATTATGGGTTGTTATTTCTCTTTTATCGATTTCTGCAGTAAGTATTTTATTTTATAAGCGTTCGACTGAACAAAGCCTAGAGCGTATCCTTTCTGCTCAACTCTACAGTCTTATTGCAACAGTGACGGTGTCATCGGAAGGTACTTTGATAGGAGGGGCTGGGATTGATGATATTCGTTATTCTGATCCAACAACAGGATGGTATTGGGAAGTTGTTGCGATATCCCATAATTTAAAAGGAAGATTGACATCTCCCTCATTGGGAACAGGCGAGATATTTACACCAAGTGATGTTGATATACCTTTTGACAATAAATTCTTTCGCTCTTATCGGATAACGGGGAACAATGGTCAAAAGCTACAAGTGATTGAGAGTGATGTTGTTCTTGATAATAAAAATCATATTGCACGTTTTCGGCTTGTTGGGAATATCGATGAAGCTCATGCCCAGGTAAAGGAATTTAAGCGAACTTTGCAAATTTTTCTTTGGAGTTTCGGTATCGGGAGTGTTCTTATTAATATTGCTATTATTTTCTTTAGTTTTCAACCGTTGAAGCTTATTCGACGTGCATTGAATGATATTCGCGAAGGAAGAGTTCATTATGTGAATACGGATTTAGTAAGCGAAGTGATGCCGCTTGTACAAGAGATGAATGCTCTCATTAATAATAATCAGCGTATTATCGAGCGATTTCGCACACAGGTTGGTAATCTCGCGCATTCATTGAAGACGCCTCTATCCGTGATTATGAATGAGACAGATAAGATGCGCGGAGAAAAGGCTAGTTTGTTGAGAGAGCAAACGCAAATAATGCAAGCTCAAATCAATCATTATCTTCAGCGTGCGCGGATTGCAGCACAATGCGATAGTGTTGTCTATCATACGTCTGTTCGCAGTGTGCTTGAACGCTTGGTGCGGGTTATGAAAAAGCTTAATCCTGAAAAACAAATTCAATTTATTATGGATGTTGATGATATTGTTTTTTCTGGAGAGAAGGAAGATTTAGAAGAAATTATAGGGAATTTGATTGAAAATGCTACTCAGTGGTCTCGCGCAAAGGTTTTGATCTCTTGTTGTTTAGAAGAAAATGCTGAAGAAACAGAATATTTTAGCATCTTTGTAGAAGATGATGGTCCTGGTTTAACAGAAGACAAAATTGATGAAGCATTAAAAAGGGGGCGGCGGTTTAATGAAAGTAAACTAGGGTCAGGCTTAGGGTTAGCAATTGTTTCAGATATGGTCAGTGAATATGGTGGGAATCTCTTTTTATCCCGTTCTGATTTGGGTGGGTTGTATGCAAAAGTTTTATTACCTAAGATGGGAGAATAACATATTTTCTCCTTAAGCAAGAAATGTCTATAAAGTTTGTAAAGCAGTATTTTCAGATAATACATCAAAGAGTAGGGAAACATTGTTTTTAGTTTCTTTGTTTAATTGATATATATAATAGATTTTATAATATTCTCCATGAAAAAATGAATTTTTATTAATTCACATCACTTTTCTCATGAAGAGGATAAAATGTAAGCGAGTTATTCTCTGTTCGTATTGGAAAAAAACGATATGCTCTTATTGATTTTTGCAGCATTTTTTCTGATTTTTCTGGCAAGTGTTCTTTTTCTTTCACTACGTTTTGATGATGAGATAAAAAAAGAATGGAAAGTTCAAACCGTGGATGGTTATAGAAGCCATAAGCGTATGATTGAGTTTAACAAGCTTTATATGCATTATAAAAAAAGAAATATTCTTAAGGCTTTAAGTATCTTGTTTGTTCTCCTTATGACATGGAATATTTATGGGCTGACAGGCAATCCAGAAGTGAAAAGTTATTTTTTTAGCGAATTAATGGATAAGGATCCTCAAACTCTTAGTAAGCAAGAAAAGCTTATTCGTTTACAAGTGCTTTTTTTCCGTGCACCTAATGATGGCAAGCTAGCAGATGCGTTAGCGGTAGGGTATCTCGAAGAAAGCCTTTTTCAAGAAGCAGTGAATACTTATTTAGATGCACTTCGTTTGAATGGAGAAACAGCTCCAAGGCTTGTAGGATACGGTTTAGCATTGGTTGGTTATGAAGGGGGAGTGATAACGCAAGAAGCGCAAAATGCTTTTCAAAAAGCAGCAGATTTAGCGCCAACAGATTTTTATCCACGTTTATTGCTAGCCGATGCATTGCATCAAGCAGGAAAAACTGCACAGGCAGTGCAATTTTTACAAAGCTTTCTTGATACAATGCCTGAAAATTTTTCAGGACAATCACGTGTTAAAAAAATGATGATTCAGTTACGTGATTTATCGAGTAAGCATACAAAGAAAAGAAATCTTGCACCTATGTAGAAGATGTGCAAAGCTCTTAAAAAATAAAATATTGATACTTAATTATAACGTATTTAAAATTTTTTCGCAGAGTGTCTATGAACAGTCAATCTTTAAAGAATTCTGCCTCATGGAAGGTTATTTTAGAGCAGCGAAAAAAAAAGCGCTTACTGATCATATTATTATGTTGTTTGGTTATGACAATTGCAGCAAGTCTCATAGTGTATGCAATGCGTCATGCGGTCAGTTTTTTTAGAATGCCCTCTGAAATTACAAGAGAAGATATTTTAACGGAGCGCCCTTTGCGTTTGGGTGGCTTTGTTGAAAAGGGAACTGTTCAATATGTTGGAGAGAGAGGCGTTGTTTTTTTTGTAACGGATAACAAAAAACATGAAAAAGTAGTTTTCAATGGTGCCTTACCGGATCTTTTTCGTGAAGGTCAGGGGGTGATCGTAGAAGGGCATTTCGATAAACAGGGCTTTTTTATAGGGATGCGTATTTTAGCAAAACATGATGAAACTTATATGCCTAAAGAAACAGCTGATCGTTTGAAAAAACATTACATTATGGAGAAATAATTCGATTGTGCTTGTCGAACTGGGTCATATTTTTTTAGCTGCAGCATTTTCAGTAAGCTTATTAGGGGCATTTTTACCTGCTTTAGGTTTTTGGTGGAGAGAGCGTTTGTTAATGCAAACAGTTGTTCCTCTAACATATATCACTTTTACATTACTGCTTTTATCTTTTTTAGTGATAATTTATGCTTATGTCGTATCTGATTTTTCTGTTTTGAACGTTGTTGAGAATTCTCATTCAGAAAAACCGATGCTCTATAAAATTACAGGTGTTTGGGGCAACCACGAAGGCTCTATGTTGTTATGGGTTTTAAGTCTTGCTTTTTTTAGCGCATTGATGGCTTTTTTTAGCCAACATTTGCCAGAAGATTTTAAGACGCTTGTTTTAATTTGCCAAAGTTGGATTACAACTGCTTTTCTTTTATTTATTCTTTTTGTATCCAATCCATTTTTACGCGTAAATCCACCAGCATTGCAGGGAAATGGTCTCAATCCTCTTTTACAAGATATCGCATTAGCAATTCATCCACCGCTACTTTATTTAGGTTATGTCGGTTTTTCACTTTGTTTTTCTTTTGCCGTTGCGGCATTGATTATGGGACAGGTTGATAGAATTTGGGCGCGTGGGATTCGTCCGTGGCTTTTACTTGCTTGGTGTTTTTTGACATTGGGTATTATGGTTGGCTCTTATTGGGCTTATTATGAGCTAGGATGGGGGGGGTATTGGTTTTGGGATCCTGTTGAAAATGTTTCGTTTATGCCGTGGCTTTCAGGAACGGCTCTTTTACATTCTGCTCTTGTTCTCGAAAAACGAGAAATATTGAAAAGTTGGACTCTGTTTTTAGCGCTGCTTACTTTTTCCCTTTCTCTGATGGGAACTTTTCTTGTGCGTTCTGGGCTTTTAGTTTCTGTTCATAGTTTTGCTGTTGATCCAGCACGCGGGCAAGCAATTCTTGCTCTTTTATTTTTTTTTACGGGAGCTGCTTTTCTTCTTTTTGCTTTGCGTACCCCTATTTTAAAAACAGAAAGATTTTTTCAACCAATTTCACGTGAAGGGTTTATTGTTTTAAATAACTTGTTACTGACAACAATAACAGCAACAGTATTGATTGGTACGCTTTATCCTTATTTTATTGAGATATTAACAGGGCAAAAAATTTCTGTAGGGGCTGCTTTTTTTAATCTTACCTGTGGACCGCTAATGGTTTTGCTGTTGTTGTTTGTTCCATTTGGGACAATGATGGCATGGAAACGCGGTGATTTTCTTGCAGTTTTTGAACGCTTGTGGTTTGTTTTTGTATTGGTTGGTATCGTCTGTTTTATAATATTCTATGCGACATCTGTGCGTGATATTTTTGCAGTTTTAGGGATTGGGCTTTCAGCGTTTGTTTTTTTAGGCAGTTTAGCGGATCTATGGGGAAAGAGTGGATATGGCAAGAGAGCTTTTTCAGTACGCGTTAAGAGATTTCTTGGATTGCCATGGTCTACTTTTGGTGCAGCAATAGCACATATGGGATTAGGCGTTACATTATTTGGTATTGTTTGCGTAGCAAGTTTTGGGCAAGAACGTATTTTAATCATGAACGAAGGGGATAGGGTGACGATAGCGGATAAAACGCTTCATTTTGATGCAGTGTATGATGGTGTTGGTTCGAATTATTCGACAATGGAGTTTTATTTTAAAATATATGAAAATAAAAACATTGTAGGTCATGTAACAGCCTCAAAGCGATTTTATTCAAGCCAAAATACATCAATAACAGAAGTTGGTCTTAAAAATCATGGCTTATCACAGCTATATATTGTACCGGGACATATTGATAATCGGGGTCTCGTTGTGCACGTATGGTGGAAGCCTTATGTAATATGTATTTGGTTAGGGGCATTCATGATGGCTATGGGGGGATGTCTTTCTCTTTTGGGGTATTGGTTTCGCATTGGCATGTACAATAGGGTAGTGCTTGCTTTAAATTTTTGGAAAAGACATTGAGATGAAAAAAATTCTTTGGATTGTATTTTTTTTAATTGCAACGTTTCCTTTTCGATTAGCAATAGCAGTAGAGCCGGATGAGATTTTAAAGAATAAGATTCTTGAAGCGCGAGCACGCCATATTTCATCGCATTTACGTTGTCCTGTTTGTCAAAATCAATCAATTGATGATTCAGATTCTGCTTTAGCACGTGATTTACGGCTTTTAATTCGGGAAAGGCTAAAAATGGGCTATAGTAATCAGCAAGTCACTGACTTTCTTGTTGAGCGATATGGTGAATTTATTCTCTTGAAACCACCATTGAATAAGATAACTTGGTTTTTATGGTTCTCGCCTTTGATCATTATTATCATTGGCGTAAGTATCATATTTTTCCACTTCAAACGAAATAATCATGAGTTATGTGAATGAAAAAGAACAGTCAAAAATGTCATTGCATTAAAAAAAATGTTACATAAAAGAAAAAAATCAGATCATCTGCAATGAGCAGACAATCTTATTGTAATTATATTAGGGAATACTGAAACCTTACAAAACTTTAATAATTTAGACAGAAAACGGTAAGGTCTGGTATTTTATAAGTGATCGGAATTGAAATAAAGGTATGATTGAATAGGAGCATAGAATAAATGGTTAAAAAGGCTTTCTTTAAAACATTTGTCGCAGTGAGTTTTTCTGCGATATTGGAAAGTGCACTGTTTTTTAGTGGATGTACATCAAGCTTGTGGATGACAAAGGCTCATGCAAGTTCTGTATTTACTTCGTTAATGCAACAACAGGGATTTGCCGATATTGTTGCTCAAGTGAAACCAGCCGTTGTAGCAGTACAAGTAAAGAGCAATAAAAAGAAAGAAGATAGGTTCTTTAGCAACTTTTTTAGTGGTCCAGGACTTGATCAATTACCAGATCAGCATCCTTTAAAAAGATTTTTTAAAGAGTTTTATGATTTTGATAAACCTAAAAATAAATTTCCGCACCAATCGCAGAGACTCCGTCCTGTTGCTTTTGGATCGGGTTTTTTTATTTCGTCTGATGGTTACATTGTGACCAATGATCATGTGATTTCTGACGGAACAAGTTATACTGTTGTTCTTGATGATGGTACAGAATTGAACGCAAAGCTCATTGGGAAAGACCCCAAAACCGACCTTGCCGTATTAAAAGTGAATGATAAAAGAAAATTTTCTTATGTTGATTTTGGTGATGATTCAAAGCTTCGTGTTGGGGATTGGGTTGTTGCCATTGGGAATCCATTTGGTCTTGGTGGAACTGTGACAGCAGGTATTGTTTCTGCACGTGGACGTGATATTGGCACTGGTGTGTACGATGATTTTATTCAGATTGATGCTGCTGTTAATAGAGGAAACTCTGGTGGTCCAACGTTTGATCTTAATGGAAAGGTTGTTGGGGTTAATACAGCAATTTTTTCTCCTTCTGGAGGAAATGTTGGGATTGCTTTTGCTATTCCAGCAGCGACTGTAAAACAGGTTGTACAACAACTTATTGAAAAAGGTTCAGTTCAACGTGGTTGGTTAGGTGTTCAGATTCAGCCGGTAACAAAGGAGATTTCCGATTCAATAGGATTGAAAGAAGCCAAAGGTGCTTTGGTTACTGATCCGTTAAAAGGACCGGCAGAAAAGGCTGGTATTAAAGCGGGTGATGTAATTATTTCAGTGAATAATGAAAAAGTTGCTGATGCGCGTGAGCTGGCGAAACGTATTGCAAATATTAAACCAGGAGAAATGGTAACCATAGGGATTTGGAGATCAGGTAAGGAGGAGAGTATAAAGGTTAAACTCGCTTCAATGTCTGAAGATGAAAGTAAGAAAGAGACTTCAAAATATTCAAATGGACAGAGTGATTTAGATGAAACATTGGAAGATTATGGTTTGATTGTTATGCCTTCTGATGATGGTGTAGGGGTTGTCGTAACGGATGTCGATACCGATTCAGATGCTGCAGATAAAGGGATACGCCCTGGTGATATCATTGTGACAGTAAATAATAAACCAGTTAAACGAGTCTCTGATATTATTAACACAATCAAAAATGCTCAGCAGTTAGGACGAAAGGCTATACTCTTACAAGTGCGAACAAATGATCAAAATCGTTTTGTTGCTCTTCCAATTTTCAAAAAATAAAGCTTTAGTTGTAGGACAAATATTTATTAAACATTTGTCCTACAACATAATAAAATAATGGAGATACGTTTTATGAAGATACTCGTTATTGAAGATGATCATGAGACGGGGCATTATCTCGAAAAAGCATTTTTGGAAGTAGGGCATTCTGTTGATGTTGCTTATGATGGAGATACGGGATACGCTTTAGCAACCACGGAAAATTATGACGTTATGGTTGTTGACCGAATGCTTTTGCATCGTGATGGTCTTTCTATTATTGCTGAATTGCGCGCTAAAGGCAATGAAACACCGGTTCTTATTCTGTCTGCTTTAGGGCAAGTTAATGATCGTGTAACGGGGCTGCGTGCAGGGGGAGATGATTATTTGACAAAGCCTTATGCTTTTTCTGAACTTCTTGCGCGTGTTGAAGTTTTACAACGGCGGAAAAATCCTAAAGAAGCAGAAACTGTTTACTGTGTAGGTAATCTTGAGCTTGATCGGTTAGCACATACGGTAAAACGAGGTGATAGAAACATTCTATTGCAACCACGAGAGTTTCGTTTACTTGAATATTTGATGCGTTATGCGGGGCAGGTTGTTACACGCACTATGCTTTTGGAAAACGTTTGGAATTACCATTTTGATCCACAAACGAATGTCATTGATGTCCATATCTCTCGTTTGAGAGCCAAAATTGAAAAAGATTTTGATGTTCCCCTTCTCCATACAGTGCGTGGAGCTGGATATATGCTGAAAGTACCAGATAACAAAGCATGAATCGTTTGATTAATATAATGCGCACGACGGCGCTAAGGCTTTCAGCACTTTACATTTTATTGTTTGGATTGGTGGCAACAGGACTTTCTATTTATATGACGGCATTTTCTGCTTCATTGTTAACAGAGCAAACTGAACAGGCTTTACATGAAGAATTAAAGTATATTGAAAATGCTTATAATTATGGAGGATTATCCTTATTAATGCGCACTATTGATTATCGTTCAAGACAACCAGGAGCATTTCTTTATCTTGTTACAGATTCTATGGGGCGTATTTTAGCAGGAAATGTAGCACGTATTGAATTAGGTCTTTTGAATCAGAGTGGTTTTATTTCTACCTCTTTTTTGTATTCCCGTTTTGGAGAACATGGCAAAACAAGTGAACATCGCGCTTTGGCGGTTATTGTTGATTTACCTAATGCTATGAAGATTCTTATAGGACGTGATTTGGATGAGCCAGAACGTTTTGCTGTTGTTATTCGCAAAGCTGTGATCATTGCACTTGCTGCAATGGTTGGAGGCGCTTTACTCATATGGTTTTTTGTTGGCAGGAGAGCTTTACAAAGGATTGATCATGTAACGGCTGCATCACAGCGCTTGATGGATGGTGATTTCAGTGGGCGTTTACCTGTTTCTGGAGTAGGGGATGAGTTTGATCGATTGTCAACCAATCTTAATGTTATGTTAGACCGCATTGAAGAGTTAAATATTGGTTTACGTCAAGTATCAGATAATATTGCTCATGATCTGAAAACGCCGTTAACGCGTCTTAGAAATCGCGCTGAAGAAGCGCTTTCAGGAAATAAGACAAAGCTTGAATATCGTCAGGTCCTTGATAGGGTTATTGCAGAATCAGATCAACTTATTTGTACGTTCAATGCGATTTTAATGATTTCACGTATTGAGGCCAGCAGTGCAATTGAACATCTTGAAATGATGAATATGAAACTGATTATTGAGGATGCTGTTGAGCTTTACGAACCTTTTGCTGAAGAGTCAGGTGTTTTACTTCAGTTGGGAGATATATTTGATAAAGAGCTAAAATTGAATCGTGAGCTTGTTGCACAATCAATTTTTAATCTTATAGATAATGCAATTAAATATGCGCCTAAAGGTGGAAGGCAAGCGAAGGTTTGCTTATCAATGGAATATCGTGATGAACATTTATTAGTTGTTGTGAGCGATAATGGACCAGGAATAGCAGAGGATAAACGTGAAAAAGTGACAGAACGATTTGTTCGTCTTGAAGAAAGCCGCACACAACCTGGGTTTGGGATTGGTTTAAGTATAGCAAAAGCGGTTATGAAGCTTCACGGGGGTGAATTGTTACTTGAAAATGCAAATCCAGGGCTTAGGGCTGTTTTGTTATTTCCTTAAAGATATTTTTCTTCACTTTCATACGTAACAACTATTTTAAAAGTATAAAGCAATAGAAAGGAAAGCAAAATGCTTTTCAAGGGAGCAGAGATGAAACAAGCTTTTTTAAAAACACAGCTTCTCCCTTTATGTCCTCTCGATAAAAGTGGTTCCCAATGGTTAAAAGACATGGAAGAACAAGCAAGGAAAGAAGGTTTAGAATCGCTTGTTTCCATCATTTCAGAGAGTGGAACGCAGATTGATTTTATCAGTTCGGTTATGACCTTATCTCCTTTTTTGCGTGAGGTTTTAATTGCCAACCCATCATATCTTAGTGCTTTATTAAATGTTGATATAGAAACAAGGCTGAGCGAAATTATAGATGATATTACAGCTATTGATAAAGATGAAGCTATAAATGAAACTTCATTGATGGCTGCTTTAAGGCGCAAAAAACGAGAAGCGCATGTTCTTATTGCTTTAGCTGATTTGGGTGGTGTTTTTACTTACGAAGTTTCATGTGCTTGGTTGACACGTTTGGGCGAAGCAGCATTAAGTGTAGCACTACGTTTTCTATTAAGAGAAGCGCATGATCATGGTAAGATCAATTTATTAAGCCGTGAGAATCCAGAAAAAGACTGTGGTTTAATTATTTTAGGGATGGGAAAGTTAGGAGCAGGGGAACTTAATTATTCTTCTGATATTGATCTTATTGTTTTCATTGATGAAACATCATCTCATATTGGTAATCTTTCTGAAAGTGTTAACGTATTTTCTAAAATGGTACGCCGATTAATCCGTATCATTCAAGAACGCACTGCGGAAGGATATGTTTTTCGTCTTGATTTTCGTCTTCGTCCAGATCCAGGTTCAACCCCTTTGGCCTTACCAGTAAGGACTGCATTGCGTTATTACGAAGGGCGTGGGCAAAATTGGGAACGAGCAGCCATGATTAAAGCACGTCCAGTTGCTGGTGATAAGAGGGCAGGTTTTAACTTTCTCAAAGAGCTTTTTCCCTATGTGTGGCGGAAATATTTAGATTATGCTGCTATTGCTGATATTCATTCGATCAAACGTCAAATTCATGCGCATAAAAATTACGGTCAAATTGCAGCTTATGGGCATAATATAAAGTTAGGTCGTGGTGGTATTCGTGAGATTGAGTTTTTTGTTCAGACACAGCAGCTCATTGCTGGTGGACGTTTTCCTCAATTACGTGGACGTCAGACAGTTGCAATGTTAGCAGAACTTCACACGCTTGGTTGGATCAGTGAGAAAACGAGAAATAGCCTTATAAAAAGTTATGCATTTCTTCGAAATGTGGAACATCGTATTCAAATGCTTTTCGATGAACAAACACATCTTCTTCCAAATGATACAGCTCAATTCACGAGTGTTGCCTATTTAATGGGTTATCAAGACAGGAGCAGTTTTATCCGTGATTTATTAAAAACACTTCAGGTTGTTGAAAAACATTATGCTGCACTGTTTGAGAATGAGCAAGAACTTGGTTTAGAAATTGGTAATTTAGTTTTTACCGGTGAAGAAGATGATCCGGAGACATTAATAACGTTAAGCCGTTTAGGCTTCGAAAGAGCAAGTGATATTTGTCGTATTATGCGCACGCTCCATTTTGGTCGTTATAAAGCAACGCAATCAGCCGAAGCACGCGAGAGATTAACGGAATTAACACCAGCTCTTTTGAAAGCTTTTGGTGGGACAAAACGAGCTGATGAGGCGATGTTACGTTTTGATGGTTTTTTACAGGGCTTACCTTCAGGAATTCAGCTTTTTAGTCTTTTGCAGTCTAATCCTTCTCTTTTGGATATGCTTGTCCTTATTATGGGGGCTGCTCCACGTCTTGCAGAAATTATTGCACGCAGGTCCCATGTTTTTGATGGAATGTTAGATCCGAATATTCTTTCAGAATTACCGACCAAAACGTACTTAGAAAAACGGCTTGAATATTTTCTTGAAAATGTTCTTTCTTATGAGGAAATTCTTGATCATTTAAGGATTTTTGCAGATGAACAACGTTTTTTGATTGGTATTCGAATTTTAAACGGTACAATTACAGGAGAAAGAGCGGGTTTTGCTTTTACTGCGCTTGCTGATCTTATGATTACAAAAACATTTGCTACCGTTCAAGAGGAATTTTCTCGTCTTCATGGTCGTATTAAAGGAGGGCGTGTTGGCATATTGGGTATGGGGAAGCTTGGAAGTCGCGAATTAACAGCAGATTCCGATGTTGACCTCGTTTTGCTTTATGAACACGATGATGATGCAGAAATATCTGATGGAGAAAAGCCTCTTTATATCTCTCAATATTATACGCGTTTAGCACAGCGCCTCGTTTCTGCTTTATCCACTCTTACAAGCCAAGGTATTCTTTATGTCGTTGATTTAAGGTTACGGCCATTAGGCAATAAAGGACCTATTGCTGTTTCTTTTCCATTTTTTAAAAAGTATTATCGCCAAGAAGCATGGATATGGGAATATCTTGCTTTAACAAGGGCTCGAGGCATTGCAGGAGACCCTGATTTTTTACAAAAGCTAGAAAATGAAGTGTGTGCAATTATTGCTATTTCTCGTGATAAGAAGGAAGTTGCAAAAGAAGTATGTGAAATGCGTGCCTTGATTGCAAAAGAAAAGCCGCCAAAAAATCAATGGGATTTAAAAACGATGTCTGGTGGCATTATGGATTTGGAGTTTATTGCTCAATTTTCTCTTATTACGCATGTCATTGAGTTTCAAATTGGAGCGACGACAGCGGATATTTTAGATCACTTACCAAACAGTTTTCTTAATCAGTCATGTATTGCTGATTTACATTATGCCTATCGTCTTTATACAAATTTGAGTCAAATTATACGGCTTTGCTTAAATGATTCTCTTGATCCCAATGACATGCCACCTGGATTAAGTGACCTTTTGTTGAATAGTGTTGGGGAACCTGATTTGCTTCGTGTTGAAAAATTAATTGCAGAAACTGGGCAATTGGTCTGTTCAGTTTTTACAAAAATCATGAAATATTAAAATAATTCTATAAGAATAAATAAAAATTATTAATTCCATTTTTATATATTAATTTTTGTCTTTCATTTCATAGACGCTTGAGAGGGTTAGAGTGAAGTTCTCTACTGTTTTTTCAAGTGTGATGAAAAAATTCTCCATTCTAGGTATCATTCTTTATACAAAAAGCGGTGAGTGATTAATTTAGTGAATCATATTTTTTATGAGCGTTATCTCATTTTTTCAAAAAATTGACATTATAATTATTTATATAATTCCAAGTAATAATGATCAATATGAAGCTATAAAAGCTACTATAGATTAATAGCTTCTGGAAATTATAAATAATATTTAAGCTTTATTTAAAACTAATTTTAATTTTTTAACTGTGTCATTTTTGCTATAGATTTTTTCAAAAAATTGTGAAACGATTTATCATTATTTATGTATCACATTAGCTTTTAGGGGAGCAATTATGATTACAAAGTATTTAGCCTCAACATCTATATTTTCTTTAATTTCAATTTCTGTAGTACAGGCGTCGGATATCGTTATTCCTGAACAACCTGTTCCTGTTATTCCAGCACCTGCTTTGTCTTGGACAGGATTTTATCTTGGAGGACAGATTGGTAACTTTTCAGGTAAAACAACTGCAAGTTATTTAAAACATGAGACAGGGATATGGAATCCAATTGGAAAGGAGAATTTACCTAAACTTTCTGGTTTTATCGGGGGAGTTTATGCAGGTTCCAATATTGATATCGATAATAGTTTTATTATAGGTATTGATACAGATATTATGTGGTTTGGTAAAAAGGATTCTAAAGATGTCAATCTACCGAAAAAAAGTCCAACTGAAGAAACACCAAAACTTGTAGAAAAAACAAGTCTAACAAGAGATTTGCATGAGGAGGATTCGACAACACCTATTAAAGCTGTACGTCATACTTTAAAACAAAAATGGGCTGGTGCTACACGGGTGAGAGTTGGTTTTGCGATTGAGCGTATGATGCCTTATATTTCTGGAGGGATTGCTTATACGCAGCTTCAGAATATTTTTGCGGCAGTAGCTGATAGCAAAAATGGAGAAGTTGATTTTTCTGATTGGTTGCATGATGAAAAAAAGACCATGATTGGTTATACCCTTGGAGGTGGTATTGATTTTGCAATGACTGATAATATTATTGTACGTGCAGAATATCGTTATTCAGATTTTGGCAAAAAGAAGTTCATACAGGATAAATTTGAAATGGGCTACAAGACAAATGATTTTCGTGTGGGTGTAGCTTATAAATTTTAATTTTTTGCAGAATTAAACACTTCAAAAGTCTCATTTTCGAATGAGGCTTTTATTTTTCAGATATGTTCTAGTAAATATCCTTTACTCAAAAGAGCTACTATTTTATTCGAACAATACTTTGATTTGTAAACATAAATTACTTTTTGTCATGTTGAGTGAGAGACCCAAGTGTCATAAGATTTTCTCATTTTAATTGAACCGATCAAAACCATGTCTTTTGCACGTCAAAAAGAGGGGGCGTCGTGAGATAAAAACATTAAAGAAAGAATAAAAATGCTTCTTATGAACCATTTTAAGTGCTAAAGGCTGTCGCTACATTAGGGGGTGGCAAAGTGTGAGATTTTGATACTAGCTTGCTTTTCCATAAACGTGAAGATGGTGTTGCTAAATGGACTTAACATTACATCATTCATAGGTACCGTCGGGAAATGGGTTTGGGTGCTTTAAAAGATGCTTTTTTAAACCAACATGTGAATTGGCAAGCTAATGGCATTTTATTTTATTTGAAAGATTTTTCATACAATCAACTTTTCTGTTTTGCGGTATCGTAAAATATTTTATTTAATAACAAAAAGCTCGCAAAAAAACTCTAAAGAACGTAAAATTACATCCGCAATATAATTCAATAATAAAATAATTATAAAGAGTATTATAAAGTGATTTATAGGAAAAAATAGAGAGAAAATTAGGAATTTATTGAGACATAAAAAACATTATTACCTATGTCTGTTATCGAAATATAATCTATTATTTTCCTAATTTTTTAATGTACGATAATAAATTTCGAGTGAAATAGTAATGGATCATTTCAAATCTATTTACGATAAATCAATCAACATCATTTGTTTATGAATCACAAGTAGGTTGGGTTATTTAAATTATATACTTTAGTTATTATTTGGCTTTTTTAGCCATTGATTTTCAGGTATAGAAGCTGAATGAGCTTCTCTATTATTCTATAAAATATCATCATTGTAATATTATAAGGATTTTACGCATTAGATGCTTTTGGAGGAGTGGATGATGAAATTCAAAGCAGGGTTTATGTGTAGAGCTTTGTGAAGTAAATCACATGCGCAATTAGCAGCTGGAACCCGTGAGACAAGAATCCGAATTATTTATAAATCAGATGTGGTAGAATTTTCGTCCTTTAGAGCGGGAAGGAAGAAAACCGATAAGTTTGTAAAAAGCTAGTCACATAAGTGGGGCAGCAGATGGAACTGTCTGAGAAAAATTGATCTATTGACAGAGAAGGTGAAACTTTATCTTTTAAGGAGAAAAAGGGAAATAAGAATTATGATTTCCAAAGGGATGTGAAATAAAAATGTTTTTATTTTTGGTTGTTTGGGCAACTATGAAGGTGTTTAAAGATTAATTTTTTCAGTACATGCAATCTCGTTTTTGGGGTTGATAATGCTATAACGTTGTAATTGGCAATGCCATTGATTTTGTAAGCGTTCAATGGAAAATAAATTAAAGCCTGCGGGCGGTTTTTTATCACCAAAAGCTTGTGATGCGGAAGGAACACCAACAATAGGAATTTTTTTAATTGGTCCTTCAATGTAATTCAATGTGGGTAAATGAGTATGTCCGTGAAGAATAAGCTCACAACCGTGGTATTTGATAATGTCTAGAAAACGTTTTATATCCCGTAGTTTTTTATGCCAAGACGTTGCCTTTGGAAAGGGGGGGTGGTGAATCATGACGACACGAAAAAGGTTGCGCTGTGCTGCTTCCTTTAAAAAGAGCGGTAAAGTTTGCGCTTGCATTTTACCAAAATAGCCAGAAGCTTGAAAAGGCAATGTCGCAATGGCTGAAGAAGCTGCTATGATGGCAACATCTTTGCGAATGCGCATATAAGGAAAGGCACTTTTTTGAGGGATGTCACCTGTAATCCAAGGTTTAAAGAGAGTGCATGCTTTTTGTAAAGCGCCGCGGACATAGGCATCGTGATTTCCAAATGTCAAAGAAATATCTTGAGGTTTTCCTAGGTTAAGTAGCCAACGATGAGCTTGTACAAATTCTTTATCGAGAGCAAGATTTACAAGATCACCAGAGATCACAAGGTGATCAGGTTTTGTTTTGTTCAAGGCATCTATTAAAGTTTCTAGGACATCTGTTGCCATCTGACTCTTACGTTTTTTTTGCCAGTTCAGATAACCGGTAAGACGTTTCCCAGAAAGTTCAAAAAGGGAAGGTTGCGGGAGAGGGGAAAGATGTACATCCGATATATGGGCAAGATAAAACATAAAAGCTCGTAAAGTATTAAAAACGATTTAAAGAATAAACATAAGATAAGTTAGTGCTTAAAGGCAAGAAAGATTGTAAAATGAAAATTAGCTTGCAAAAAAGAATGTCTCAAGCGGAATGTTCCAAATAGAATATCCCTAATAAAATATCATTGTGTTGTAGATTCACATATTTGTAAAAAAAACATTTCTCAATGCGTTTGAGCTAATTTCACGATGGTACTCGATATTATAATGGAAAGCTTCTGTGAACTATATAGGGCTTACTGTACACTACCATCTCTACACTTATACAAGGTGCAAATAAAAAACATCATACTATTTTCCCCCAATTTTATGAAAATCCTTGCTTTGCTTTAAGAGGATTCATAAGAGGTATTTCACTCTTTTCTTCAATGGTTTCTATCCATACAGCATCCCTTCTAATAATACGCAAGAGAATGTTTTTTATTGTTTTAATATGAGGATATTGGAAATAAGGAGAATTCCACTGTATTTTGAGTTATAAATCAATACGTTATCTAATTACAAAAGACAAGTAAATACGTAAAAAGATAAGCTGAATTTTAAAACTATTATACGAAATCTCAGACTTTTTAACGGCCTTCATAATACCACATGCTGCTCAACAGTAAAAGGCAAGCAAGCAGTGCAAAAAAACCAGAAAATATCGAAAAATAAAAGGTATTGATTAAACGGGTTTCTGTTGCTTCTTTCAGAACAATTGAATGTGCTGGGGAAGAGGACGGACTTGTTTTTGATTGAATCAGCTTAAATGGAGGAAGATGAATGTTTTCTTTTCCTTCAGGGTGTAAACGTCCGATGTAGCCACCAGTGTGCTTAATAATGGGGGCTAGTTTTTCTTGTGTTGAAATCAAGTCAAACAACTCAAGATTATCGAGCATCCCTACAGAAGAAAGTATTGTTAAACCGCCATTTTTAATGTTAAAAATTCCTGTCTCATCAGTGGTCACAGTTGCAGTAAAAAGGCCTTCTTTCTCTTTGGTCAGAGTAATATTTTCTTTTTTTCCAGAGGGAAAGATTATTTCAGCGGGTTCTGGATGGTCTTTTAGAGTTTGGCGGCGAATTGTTAAATGATGATGGCTGCTAGTCGCACTTAATTTTTCTTCCTCAAGTTCTGGTTCTTTCATGAGCCAATGGGCAATACGACGATAAAGAGCAGCATAAGGACCACCGCCTTCGAAACCTCGTGCCCAAAGCCAACTTTCATCAGAAAGCAACATGCCCACACGTCCTTTATCAACATGGGAGAGAAGTAAAAGTGGTTGTTCATCCGCTCCTTTCATGAGGGCGATTCCGTTATTTATGTTTTGAATAGCAATTTGTCGCAACCATTGCCCCCATTGAGAAGCGGGAAGGTTAAGTGTTGCAAGACCCCTTGTGACAGGATGGCGCTCACCTTCTTTGGTTAATGTGGGGCGAAAAGGTTTTTCAATAATAGTTCCATTGGGCAATGCCGGTAGAATGCTTATTAAAGGTGTTTTCGCAAGTGAGTTTTTTTGGGTAAATTCAGGTCCTGTTACCATCAACAATGCACCCCCCTTTTGTACATATTGGGCGATATAATCATAATAGATTAAGGGGAGAACAGTAGAGTGCTGGTAGCCATCAAGGATGATGAGATCAAAGTTATTAATTTCTTCAACAAAGAGTTTTCTTGTGGGAAAGACCACTAAGGATAATTGGCTTGAGGGCGTATTATCTGCTTTGGTGGGGGGACGCAAAATAGTAAAGTGAACAAGATCAATATTGGAGTCACCTTTCAAAAGGTCTCGCCATGTCCGTTCTCCATTATAAGGAGCACCTGAAATAAGAAGAACGCGTAAATTTTCTCTGATTCCTTCAATAATTGTTATGGCGCGGTTGTTTTCCAAGCTTAGTTCACCTTTGTGTGGATCAGTTATAACTTGGATAATATTTTTTTCAGCATGAGGAAGGGTAATTTCAGTTTGAAAAATCACGCCAGGAGTTACAGAATAATGGCCAATGTCTTGTCCATTGACGCTTAGTGTAATATTTGCTTTCTCTGATATTGTTTTTTTGGCGGGGCCTTTATCTTCTACCAAAATGGAGAGCGTTTGTGGTTTGTTGACAAGGGCAAAGCGTGGAGGAGAAATAAACTTGATTTGGCGATCAAATTCATCTGAGTATCCTGTAATCAGGGCATTGAGAGGTGCTTCATGATGAAGGTCTGATAGGTCAGGGATGTCATGCACTTGTCCATCGGTGATAAAAATGGTTCCTGCATAACGAGAGAACGGTACATCAGATAGTGCTTGTGTTAAAGCTTCAAACAAATTCGTTGAGGGTGCATATCGATTATCAGCAAGTTTCCCAGCTTCAATAAAGCGTGGTTCAAATTGTGGATAATGCGCCAGTGTTTCGACTAATTGCCTGCGCGCTTCATCACTATCATTTGTACGTGTTCCAAATGATTGGCTTTTGCTGCGGTCAATGACAATGCCTACTGTGCTTTTCAGTGGTTCGCGCTGTTCTTTTATGATCATTGGATTGAGCAAAGCAAGGATAAGGGCGCTTAATGCCATCAGACGAAATAAAGAACCTTGCCGTAGCGTAACAAGACCAACAACGACAAAAAGAATCGATATTCCGCTTAAGAGCAGAATCCAAAAGAGTGGTAAAAAAGGCTGAAAAGTGAAAAATGATATCATTGCCTTCTTTCTCTTTTAAAGCGTTCCAAGAGTGCTGGAACATGCACTTGATCCGCTTTATAGTTTCCTGTAAGCACATAAAGGACAATATTTAAACCTGCACGAAATGCCCATAGACGTTGCATTGGATCATTGGGAACAAGGGGATATTTCCATGCCCCTTTTTCATCGAGTGCCCAAGCCCCAGCAAAGTTATTTGCGGTGATGAGAAGGGAGCTTACGTTATCGCCGTTGGCAAGAGAGTTTTTATTTTTTTTGTTTGTTGATGAGGATTCAACCCATAAAGGTGAACCACGGTAGAGACCAGGAAAATCTGGCATAATATAAAAAGAACGTGCAACAACATGATCTGTTGATGCTGGCTCAATGGATGGAATATTTAACTTTTTTAAGATATCTCGTAATCTTTGCGTTTCTGGAGTAGCGTCTCCTTCAAGATTAAGATTGCTCTTTATCTGATCGCGCGTGTCAAATAAAATTGTTCCCCCATGTTTCATAAAGTTATTTATTTTTTCAAGGCTTTTGGGGGTTGGTATAGGACTCTTAACATCAATTGGCCAGTAAATAAGAGGATAAAAAGAGAGTTCATCTTTATCGAGATCAAGTGCTGTAACAGAGCCAAGGGTAAGCATTGTGCGCTCTGCGATAAATTGACTTAACGCTTCTAGACCACTTTTACTCGTTGTATCAATTTCATGATTATTGGTTATAACATAGGCAAGATGTGTTGCGCCAGCAGCTTGTACACTATCATGATGATTTTCTTTCGTTTGTGCATGAAGAGTTGGATCATATGAAAACAAGGCAATAAGACTTATAAAGGGGACGAGAAACATATTACGCCGTTTCATGAAAGAAAAAATATCTCCCATCCATAAAATGAGAAAATTGTCAAAGGCGAATAATAAGATGGCTAATCCTAAAAGTGGACCGATAAGATTTTTTTCTTTTGTATCGTAAGATAAAGGGCTTTTATTAAGAGAAGTTGGCAATGATGATTGTTTCATCAAGTGCGACGAATGAGTTAAGAGATTGAGTGCATAAAAATTGTTTTTGGCACCATAAAGTCCTGGGGGAGTATGGTAGGAAGGATGGGGTGGATTTTGAGAGTCAAAGATCAAAGGAACAACATCAGAGGGTGGTACTTGTAATTGTCCGTCAATGGCTATAGTTCGCCAAGGGTTTTGTATCACTGTTCTTTTTTCTCTGTGTGTTAGGTTTGTGTTTTCGTTAGAACCTAATGTGATTAATTTTTGCAGCATTTGTGCAAAAAAGCCAGAAAGAGGAAGGTTAGACCATGTTGGGTCAGGAGCAACATGAATGAGAATGAGGGTTCCTTTACCACGTTTTGCTGCGGTAACAAGAGGGGTTCCATCCGAAAGGCTAAGCCACGTTTTTTCAAAAAGATCTGGGGTTGGTTCTGCGAGGATTTGGCGCGAGACAGTAACATCTCCTGGAAAGGGAAGACCAAAGAAAAAGCTATTTTTTGCAAAAGGGGCAAGCTTTTGTGGTTTTGTCCAAGACATAATACTTCCAAGGGAACGTTGACCTGGGCGCAGTGGTATCGGAAGAAGGTTATCGTAATGTTCTGCGCTACTGAGTTTTTCTCCTGCAAAGCGGATGAGTGTTCCCCCTTTATTCACAAAATCAGAAAGTTTTTTTTCTGCTTTTGGGGGTATGTTAACAATGTCACCCATAATCAAAACAGATGGATTTTGTTTAAGCAAATGATCAATATCCGTTGAAAGTTCTCTTCCACCGGCTGTTATAAGCTGTGTATGACCTTGTAAGGCTTTGATAATGTAATAAAATGGAGCAAGTAAAGGCTGTGCCATTTCATTGGTATCGGGTGAGAGAAGAGCAACACGGCTTATCCTGTTATGGCTATCTACCAAGAAGGTTGCAGCAGCATGGTTTTGATTGTTTATTTTTATCCAAGCGATATCATTGCGTAGTTCAAGTGGTACATTAAAAGGAACAAGTGCTGTTGTTTCTCCTTCAGAGAAATTGTTCGTAAATTGACCGAGAAGTTGATTATTTGAATCGTAAAGGCTGAGTATAGCGGGAGTATTACTGTGTGTTGTTGAGCGGATAATACGCGCGCCCATGTTTCCATTATTATTTTCTATGGATGTTATGCCGGTTAAATCGGAAATATCAGTCAAATACCACAAGAAGTTTCTAGGTTTTAATTCTTCAAGAAGAGCAAAAGCTTGCTCATCTTCATTTGTTTGTAATCCATCACTTAAATAAGCAATATCAAGAGGTTTTCCTTTGGTTCTTTCGCTGAGTTTTTTGAAGGCATGCACACGGTTGACAGGCCAAGGACGCGGTTGCAAATGCATTAAATGCTGTTTTATAATCTTGGCTGGTTGGGGCTCTATATTGGAGATATTATTTTCAGCCGTTGCAACAAGATAAATATTTTTTTGCTGTTTTTCTGCCTGTGCAAGGAGCATTTCAGCGATAGAGATGCGCTGTTTCCATTCTTTTACAGAAACCCAACCATTATCAATAATGAGTGCAAGGGGTTGAGATCCGGAAAAGCTTATTGGTTTTTGATTCCAAGTGGGGCGTGCTAGAGCTATGATAACAAGTGCCGCTATGGTTAAACGCAACAAGAGCAACCACCAAGGTGTATGTTTTGCTGTTTCTTGTTGATGAGTTGGTTTGGGTAAGAAGCGAAAAGGGGGAAAAAGCTCTTTACGCGGAGATGGAGGAGTTATCCGCAACAGCCACCAAATGACCGGTAGGAACAAAAGCCCTAGTAACAGAAAGGGAGCAGCAAAACTCAAAGTGCCCTCCTTTTTTGCAATGGAGAGTCGCTCATTGTATTTGCAAGATGAAAAATGGTCTCTGTTAAAGGTTGATCTGTTGTACTAACGTGATAAGACCATCCTTGGCGTGCGCAAAAATTTACCAATTCTTGTCGCCTTGCGTGATATAGTTTACAATAGCTCTTACGAAGATCTTCTGCTTTAGTGGAAACATGTTTCTCTTTCGTTTCGGGATCCAAAAATTCTGTGTGACCTGTGTAGGGAAAGCTTTCTTCTGCGGGATCAGAAATTTCAATTAAATGCGCTGTCACTTGTTTTGTAGTTAAAACGGTTAAATGTTGGATGATTTTTTCAGGATAGTCGAGAAAATCACTCATTATAATGACATGTGAAAAGCGTGTAATCGTTGAAAAATCCGGAAATAAATTTTCATCTGAATGATTTTCTAAAGCAAAGGCTATTCGTTCTACGACATTGGATGTCATTGTGGGGGACATTAAGTTAGGAATAGCAATATGTTCGCCACTGCGTGCAAGAAGGGATGCCAAGGTAAGGGTAAGAATAATGGCATGATTACCTTTAGAGATTTTAGAAAAGCGCGAACAGTAATGCATTGATGCGCTCTGATCAGGACAAAGCCAAACGGTTTGTGTCATTTGCCATTCATGTTCACGGAGATATGTATTTTCATCACGCGCTGAGCGACGCCAGTCAATGCGGCTAATGGATTCTCCTTCCATATAGGGACGAAATTGCCAAAAGTTTTCCCCATTACCGCTTTTACGTTGTCTATGCCATCCGGTTATCAATGTATTAGCGATATGACGCGCTTGTAAAAGGAAATATGGCATTTTGCCAGTATCCTTATGCAGTTCATTTGCCAGCGACAATGGAGGCTTTTGTAAAACTTTTTTGCCAAGAGCCATTCAAAGAGCATCTTTCACAAGGTTATTAATAATATCTTTTACGGTTATATCTTCAGCACGGGCAGAAAAATTAAGAGCCATGCGGTGTTGTAATACAGGATAGGCCAATGCTTCAACATCATCAAGTGAAGGGGCTAAGCGTCCATAATAAAGAGCACGGGCGCGAACACAAAGTGAAAGGGCTTGTGATGCCCGTGGACCAGGTCCCCAAGAAACATAAGTATTAGCAAGGCTATTGTCTTTATGAGGGCGAGATGAGCGGACAATTTTTAAAATAGCTTCGATCACACTTTCTGAAAGAGGCATTTTGCGAACGATATTTTGAATTTTTTGCAATTTTTTGCCGGATAAAATTGGTTTTGCATTTGATTTTTTTTCTTTTGTTGTTTCTAAAATAATCCGTCGCTCTGTTGTGAGGTCAGGATAGTCAATATCGATTTGCATCAAAAAGCGATCCAGTTGTGCTTCAGGAAGTGGATAGGTCCCTTCTTGTTCGAGAGGATTTTGCGTTGCAAGAACATGAAAAGGTTGTGGCAAATCATAACGGTTACCTGCAACAGTAACATGATATTCTTGCATAGCTTGTAAAAGGGCTGACTGTGTCCGTGGGGAAGCACGATTGATTTCATCGGCCATGAGAAGTTGCGTAAAAATAGGACCTTGAATGTATCGAAAAGAACGTTTACCGTCTTTATCGGAATCCATAATTTCAGAACCAATAATATCCGATGGCATTAAGTCAGGAGTGAATTGGATGCGTTTTTCATCAAGCCCTAAGACTGTTCCCAATGTTTCAACAAGACGTGTTTTTGCAAGTCCTGGAGCACCGACAAGAAGGGCGTGACCACCAGCAAAAATAGCGATTAAAGCATATTCGATTACCTGATTTTGCCCAAAAATAACTTTGTCAATTTCTTTTTGTAAAATATCCAATTCTTTGTGTGCCGTATCAATATCATCAATAATGACTTGAGCTTCATGATTGATATTGACCTTTTTTATAGAATTGGATGATGGATCATGTTGACTCATATTTCTTCCTTAAGGCGTTTGTCGCAAAAATGGTAATTTTCTCTGCATGATAATGGATATCTTATTGTTTGTAACAGAAAATGAGAAGAAATGAAGTATCATATGCCGTTTTTTTTCATATTCGTATAGAAGAGAAAAGTTTCTTTGGAAGAATAGACGTGCTTTATAAGGGATGTCTTAAAAAATTTGTTTTATGAAGAGAGTTTTTTAAAGCAATGAAGACAACTTTTTTGAAAGGTTAAAGGGTGAATATAAGACAGAACTTCAAACAGGTTGCGTGGTTACAACAAAGTGATATCCAAACACTTCTTCGTGTTTTGTCTGTGGAGGGGGAAGAGGCGCGTATTGTAGGGGGAGCAGTGCGCAATCAACTGCTAGGGCAGCCTATTAGTGATATTGATATTGCAACAACCTGTTTGCCGCAACAGGTTATTGCACGTGTAGAAGAAGCAGGATTTAAAGCTATTCCTACAGGGATTGCTTTTGGTACAATAACAGTAGTTGCTCATTCATGTTCTTATGAGGTTACAACGCTTCGCTGCGATATTGAAACAGATGGTCGTCATGCAAAAGTGGCATTTGGTCGTGATTGGAAAAAAGATGCTGAACGGCGAGATTTTACGATAAATGCGCTTTATTGTGATGCTGCTGGCAACCTTTATGATGATGTGGGAGGTTTGAGTGATATTGCTAGCCGAACAGTTCGTTTTATTGGGGTTGCAGAAGATCGTATTGGCGAAGATTATTTGCGTATTTTACGGTTTTTTCGCTTTTTTGCGTGGTATGGAGCAGGGCGACCTGATGTGCAAGGATTGAAGGCATGTGTTCGTTTAAAACACGGTTTAAAAAAACTTTCTTCTGAACGTATTTGGGCAGAAATGAAAAAGCTTCTTGCGGCGTTTGATCCAACGCGTGCTCTTTTATGGATGCGACAAAGCAGAATTTTGGCACTCATTTTTCCTGAAACAGAACGATGGGGTATTGATGCAATTCACGCATTGGTGAAGACAGAACAGGCTTTTGGTTGGAAAGTTGATCCATTGTTACGGCTAGAAAGCCTTCTTCCTCCTGATCCCATGCGTCTTCATGAAATGGCACAGCGCTTGCGTTTTTCTCTTAAGGAAACAACGCGATTAAAAGAATGGGCAGAGTTAGAAATAATAAACCAAAACTGTTCTGATCATTTTGTGCAAAAACTGATTTATTTTTATGGACGACAGCCAGTTTTAGATCAATTATCGTTGTCTGTCGCTGCATCACATCTTGATCATCTGGAAAAAAGTGATGCTTTGCAAAAAGCAGAGGGTTATGTCAAGCTTTATCAATTTGCCAAAAAATGGCAAATTCCAACTTTTCCTATTAATGGTAACGATTTAATAAAAAAAGGTTTTACGAAAGGTATACTTTTAGGAAAAAAGCTTAAAGAGCTAGAAATGATATGGATTGAAAGCGGATTTTTAATGGATCGTCATGCACTATTAGAAAAAATTGATTTATAATATTTCTGTTTATAAACCCATTGTTTTTTATATTTTTTAAGTCAACATATTAATTTATAATAATCATTATTCATGTGAAAGAAGAGTCCACAATATTGTAAGGTTATTTCAAACCTGTTCATATTACATCAATCAAAGTTATTGCCTTACACGTCACAAGTGAGGAAAAATGATTACAGAGAGGAAAAATGTCTCTTATGAATCATCTCAAAGATAAGGATTCTCGAAAATGAGAACGAATAAAGAGAATAGTGGTAGCGGTTTGCACCTTGTATGACCATAAAGAGGGGGATGTTCACTGGATTTTTACTATGAGGAGTATTTAATCATTCATAGGTGGTGATATGAGGTGATATGAAATGGATGTGATGGGTACTAAGAAATGTTTATTTTACAAGCACTTAATTGTTTGAAAATGATAGGCATTATACGCTCTAACTGTTCTTTATATGTTGTATTATTGTTTTTCGTGATAATTTATATTTTTATAAAATACATTTTCTTTCATAATAACCAATTTGGCGCAATGCTTCTCCTGTTGTTATAGCCACGCTCATGGCGAGATTGAGAGAGCGTGCCTGTGGTTGCATGGGAATTTTCAGTGTGTAATCGGCCGTTTCATGAACATAATCGGGAACTCCAGCTGATTCCCGACCAAAAAGTAAAACATCATTTCTTTGATAGCATATCTGCGTATAGCATGTTTTTGCTTTTGTACTTAAAAGCAACAGGCGGCGGTTAAAGTGTTTCATGGAGCTTATAAAATGTTGCCAATCAATGTGTCGTTCTAAGGACGCATATTCGAGATAATCCAATCCTGCGCGTTTGAGATTACGATCCGACAGATTAAAGCCTGCAGGTTCAATAATGTGCACATGTAAACCAAAGCAAGCGCTAAGACGTAAAATCGTTCCAGTATTACCAGCAATATCAGGTTGGAAAAGAGCTATATGAAGTGTCATGTTCTCTGTAATATGATTTTTCTTTCGACTTTGTAAAGAAATACCACAATTTATTCGAAAAATATGCTTTGAGAAATACATGTTTTTTACGGTTCATTTTTATTCCCTTTAAATTTCAGGGAAAAAGTTATGTATACAGATCTGTTTGGGATAAGAGAGAAGCTCCCTATTCGGGACTTCCTTTTATTGAGCAATCCATGAAATGACTTGGCTCATTATGTTGAAAAGTGGGATATTTAATGAGGTTAGATCATCAATTTTAATTAAAATCAACAAAATATGCTTTTTATGCAAAAACAGAAGCGAAAAAAATACTCATGCAACCAGTTGGAATTGAGGGAGGGAGAGATGCTGTAAATGTGTTAAAGAAATAACCGATAAGCTCAACTTGTTTACTGAGATATGGTCATAACAAGACTATGTTTCTTTCTTTAGAAGTGTTTATTTACATGCTATCTCTGATTTTCACGGGCGGGGGAGTAATTTTGATTGATTAATATGAATAGGTTTGAAATGAAAAAACCTTACGGTGTTTAGGGATTTCATTTACTCTGTAAAACGATGAATTATCATTATAAAACAGTTTTTTGTATAAACCATACAAATGGCAGGAGTGTTTTACGGGGATGTTTTTATGGTTGAGGTAACGGAGTGATCAAGCATTGTACAATGGGAGAGGGTATGGTAAAAGAATGTTTTAGCAAAGTGTCTCTTTAAGTTAAGGCCATGGGTGAGCAAACGAGGCGGGATTTTCTGTTTTTGGTAACAGCTGTTGCAGGAGCAGTTGGAATGGGAGCGGTTGTGTGGCCTTTTATCCGTCAGTTGCGTCCAGATGAAGCTGTTTTGGCATCTTCCTCTGTTGAGGTTGATCTTTCTGGTATTGAAGAGGGGATGTCAGTAACGGTAAAGTGGCGAGGACAGCCTGTTGTTATTCGAAATCGTACGGCAAAAGAAATTGCTGATGCGCGCGCTACTGAATTGAGACTTCTAAAAGATCGTCAAGCGCGCAATCCTAATCTTGAAGGTGAAAAAGAAGCGACGGATTTTGCACGTTCAGCAGGTAAAGGACGTGAAAATTGGCTTATCGTCATTAATCTTTGTACGCATTTAGGCTGTATAACACTTGGGCAATCTGGGAAATTTGGAGGGTGGTTGTGTCCATGTCATGGGTCTGTTTATGATACAGCTGGAAGAGTGCGGTCGGGTCCAGCTAACTATAATTTGGCTATTCCTCCTTACCAATTTCTTTCTGATACTTTGCTCAAAATAGGATAAGGTTATGACAAGGTTTTCTCCTTATTGTCCTAAAAATGCACTTGCCCGTTGGTTTGATAAGCGTTTTCCTCTTCCTCGTTTTTTTTATAATGCATTTGTGATTTTTCCTGTTCCGCGTAATCTTAATTACTTTTATACATTTGGCGGTATTTTGACCATTATGCTTTTATCACAGCTTTTGACTGGTATTGTCTTGGCTATGCATTATGTTCCGGATATTCATTTGGCTTTTGAAACTAGTGAACGATTTTGGCGTGAAGGGCAGTTTGGTTGGCTTTTTCGTCCATGGCATTGTGTAGGCTCTTCGTTTTTTTTTATTGCTGTTTATATCCATTTGGCACGTGGACTTTATTATGGTTCTTATAAAAATATGCGAGAAATGGTATGGGTTACAGGTATTTTTATTTATATCATCATGATGGCAATAGCATTTTTTGGTTATGTGCTTGTTTGGGGGATGATGTCTATTTCAGCGGCTTCAGTGATTGCAGGGCTTTTAAAAACGATACCTTTGGTGGGGACATGGTTGCATGAGACACTTCTGGGTGGTTATGTCGTAGGACAACCAACGTTGAATCGTTTTTATGTTTTCCATTATGTTTTATCATTTATTTTGCTTCTTTTTGTGGGGCTGCATATTTGGGCAATTCATTGTGTTGGGCAAGGCAATCCAACGGGTCTTGCTATACAATCAGATAAGGAAACAGTTCCATTTTCGCCTTATGCGCTTATCAAAGATATTTTTGCTATTACTGTTTTTCTCATCTTCTTTGCCTGGTTTTTGTTTTATATGCCCGATTATATGGGGCAGGCTGAAAATTATAGTGTGGCAGATCCTTTAAAGGCACCTCTTCGTGTGGTTCCAGAATGGTATTTTTTGCCTTTTTATGCGATGCTTCGTGCTATAACTTTTGATATCGGTATTTTCTCTTCAAACTTTGTTGGCTTTGTTTTATTCGTCAGTTCGATTTGCATTTTAATTTTTGTGCCATGGTTAGACCGCTCTAAAATATGTTCAGCAAGATATCGACCTGTTTATAAAATTTTCTTTTGGGCGTTGGTTATTGATGTCGTTTTTCTTGGTTGGTTGGGGTCAAGAGAAATAAGTGACAAAATTCTTTTATGGACACAATTGGCTACGGTTTATTATTTTATATTTTTTTTGGTTATTTTGCCGATTTTGCCAGCGTTTGAAAAAAATTGTTCTCTTCCTTCTTCAATTATGCAAGATTTAAAACAGAAAAAAAAGAGACTATGGTAAATGTTTTTGTCGGGCTGGTTGTTATTGTTGCTATGAGTTTTTCTGCTCAGAGTTTAGCGAGTGATGCCTCTGATCAGGAAGAAGGATTTATTTCTTTTCCTTTACAGGTTCCTAAAAAACAAGAATGGAGTTTTTCAGGTCCATTTGGGCTTTATGATAAGGCGCAATTGAGGCGCGGATTAAAGGTTTATAGACAAGTTTGTTCCAGCTGCCATGGGCTAAAATATGTGGCTTTTCGCAATTTAAAAGATCTTGGGTATGATCAAGAACAGATCAAAGCTTTGGCGGGGCAATATGAAGTGCGCGATGGTCCTAATCGAGAAGGAAAATTTTTTAAACGTGCTGGGGTTGCAACGGATTATTTTCCTTCTCCCTTTTCACATGAAGAAGAAGCAAGATTTATTTTGAATAGTGCTTATCCTCCAGATTTGACATTGATAGCACGTGCACGTGGGGTATCTTTGCCGTTTCCTGCTTTAATTACTGATGCATTGACTCATTATGATACAGCTGGTCCAGATTATATTACAGCTCTTTTAACAGGATATCAGAAGGCACCGAAGGAGATAAAAATTGCGAATGGTTATTGGTATAATCCTTATTTTATTGCCGGTAATTCTTTAACTATGGCTCCTCCTTTGAGTGATGGTATGGTTACTTATGAAGATGGAACCCCAGAAATCATTGAACATTATGCGCGCGATGTTTCTGCTTTTTTGATGTGGGCTGCCGATCCTCATATGGAAATTCGTAAAAAAACCGGTTTTCGTGTTATTTTATTTTTAATCATTTTTGCAGGGTTTGTTTATATTTTAAAAAATCGTATTTGGTGTGGTTTAGAAGAAGAATTAGAGAAAGAAATAAAAGACGAAATAAAGAGAAAAGGGTAAAGCGATAAGGCTCAAAAGAGTATAGAGTATAAAGAGCATAAGGAACAAATCTTTTTATGATGCATTGAGGTTTTATAAAGTAAAAGCAAAGTAAAAATGGAGATGTTAAAATGAAAAAAATTGCATGTACTACTCTTATGTCAATTTTGATGGTTTCTAGTACTTATGCTCAGTCTTTTGAAGTGCCTTCAAAACCTGAAATGATCTCTTCGACGGGTATTGTACAGGTGGGGATAGATAAGTCTGTGCGTTATGTGACACCTTTAGCAACGGATTTTGTTGCTTCCAGTCTTATAGGCGCCAATGTATATAATATAGAAGATGAAAATATTGGTGAAGTAAAAGATATTATTTTACGTGAAAATAATATTGCAGGATTTGTTATTGCTGTTGGTGGTTTTCTTGGCATAGGCGAGAGTTATGTGGTCGTTTCTCCAGAAACAATCCAGATGACAAATGATTATGGTAAATGGAAACTTATTACAAATGCGACAAAAGATTCTTTAAAGAACGCTCCAACATTTAAATACGAAGGGCGTTGGACACGCTAATTTTATATTTCTATTCTTTAATGGACCAAGCTGTTGCTATCACAATCATATGCTAGCAACAGTTTTTTTGTTCTAAAAACTCTTGAGAATTTTTGCGACAAGATTCCAAGGAGCTATTACCAAAGTTTTCAAGATAAACTATTAAGACAGAGTGAAGATTTAAGTATTATGTTTAAATAACATGATATCGCCATCTTGCACAATGTATTCCTTTCCTTCATCGCGGGCTTTTCCTGCTTCCTTTGCACCGCTTTCTCCACCCAGAGCAATATAGTCATTATAGCTGATGGTTTGGGCACGAATGAAACCGCGCTCAAAATCTGAATGAATAATACCAGCTGCTTGGGGAGCTTTTGTACCACGCGTAATTGTCCATGCTCGTGTTTCCTTAGGCCCACAGGTGAAGTAAGTAATGAGATCAAGTAAATGGTAACCAGCGCGAATGAGGCGATTGAGACTCGGTTCAAAGAGTCCTAGCGCATTGAGATATTCTGATGCTTCAGCATCACTCAGTTGTGTGATTTCCGCTTCGATAGAAGCAGAAATGATAATGCTTTGCGCATTTTGCTCTGTTGCCATTTTTTCAACTGTTTGGGTAAAGCTATTTCCACGAGCGGCGTCATTTTCGCTTACATTACAAACATAAAGTACAGGCTTGGAGGTTAAAAGATTCAAACTCTTAAGAATGTGGTGTTCATCGGAAGAAATATCTTTGAGTAATAACCGGACAGGGTTTCCCTGTTGCAGTATGTTTAATGCTTTTTCCATAATAGGTAAAATTGTGAGAGCTTCTTTGTCTTTTCCGGTTGCTCGTTTACGGATTTGTATGATTCGTCTCTCAAGACTTTCAAGATCCGCAAGCATGAGTTCGGTTTCAACCGTTGTCGCATCACAAACAGGATCAATACGTCCCTCTACATGGGTAATATCTTCATTTTGAAAACAGCGTAAAACGTGGACAATGGCATCGACTTCGCGAATATTGGCTAAAAACTTGTTTCCTAAACCTTCGCCTTTTGAAGCTCCTCGCACAAGCCCCGCAATATCGACGAAGTTAATGCGTGTAGGAATCATTTCTTTTGAACCAGCGATTGATGCAATTTTTTCCATTCGTAAATCTGGAACAGCAACTTCTCCGGTATTGGGTTCAATGGTACAAAAAGGATAATTGGCAGCCTGTGCAGTGGCTGTTTTTGTTAATGCATTAAAAAGAGTTGATTTCCCGACATTAGGTAATCCGACAATACCGCATTTAAAGCCCATGAGAGTCTTTCTTTTCTATTAATTTTATGGTCAAGATAAAGCTTCCTTTTTATAGCATATTTTCAGAAGAGTTATAGTCCTGGTCTTGCGATAAGTGAGAAAAAAGTCTAAAGTAATAGGTATCTACTTTTTACCTTAGTTCTTCTTACCTTATTGTTCTCCTTAGTTACAAGGATAAGAAAACTTCGAATTAATGTTAATATTGTGCTAAGTTTTTCATGGTATGCAAATCTGCATAAATAATTAATCGGAGAAAATAGAAGAGTGTTATCTCGTTGTGCCTTTTTAATTGCAGCACTTTTGGCTTTGGCTGGATGTGCTACACGTCAGTCAGATATGTCATCGGTACCTTTTCAACAAGTTCGATACATTCCACCAGAAATACAGGCTTTGTATGGTCCTGTAACGAATGAGACCTATTCGTTACCTGCTGTTGATCTTGCGACAATTGATCCAAAATATTGGCGACAAGAGGTGATTTATTATACATCTTATGCGCCTGGAACATTGGTTATAGATACGCAAGAGTGTTTTCTTTACCTTATTGGTGAAAATGGAAAAGCTTTGCGTTATGGGATTGGTGTCGGTAAAGAAGGCCTAGCATTTGAAGGTGAGGGGGTTATACAGCGCAAGCGTCGGTGGCCAAATTGGGCTCCTACTGCAGCTATGATGGCTCGAGAACCAGAACGTTATGGTCATCTTGGGAAAGGAATGCCACCAGGGCCCGATAATCCATTAGGTGCGCGGGCACTTTATTTGTTCAAAAATGGGAAAGATACACTTTTCCGTATTCATGGCTCACACGAATCGTGGTCAATTGGGCGTGCTATTTCAAGTGGGTGTATCCGTTTGCTTAATCAAGATATTATCGATCTTTATGATCGTGTTCCCATTGGTTCGCGTGTTGTGGTATTGCAAAACAATAGGAGTATTCCTACAGTTTATAGTCAACAATCAAATGGTTACGATCCGCTACAGTCGACCATTCAGCCAAATGATTTTTTTTAATTTAGGGGAGAAGATTGGAGAGAGCTGTGTTTGCTGTTCAATCTTCTCTTTCTCTCAAAAGAGAATATAAGCCTTTCTTCTTCAAAGGTGTATACAAGCTTGTATTCTGTTCTATTTTCTAGCTTCTCACGTTGCCAACAGATTTTGCCTTTGAGAAAGTTTATAAGAGGATTTTTTTAAGAGTTCTTATTCATATTCTTCACGCGACAGGGGCACGCAAGCTAATGGTTCTGATTGTGTTTTATCGTTTGTGAAACTTCATTCATAAAGAGGGATTTATCATCTTTTATAAGGAGAGCGATATTTTTTGCAATTGTCTCTAAGAGAGGGGATAACCATTCTTGATCAGATTTGGTAAAATTCCCCAAGACATGTTGATGAACAAGTTCTTTGCTTCCAGGATGACCAATTCCTATGCGTATACGACAATAGTCAGTACCACAATGGGCATCAATAGACTTAATGCCATTATGCCCATTATTTCCTCCACCAATTTTTATACGAACTTTCCCCGGTGACAGGTCTAGCTCATCATAAATGATGATCAAATTCTTTAAATCTAATTTATAAAATCGCAAAGCTTCACCGATAGCTTGACCAGAAAGATTCATGAAAGTTTGTGGTTTTATAAGAAAAATTTTCTCATTATTTATGAAACCATTGGAGATTTCTGCTTGAAACTTCTTTGACCATGGAGAAAAAGAGAAGGACTGATAAATGGCATCAACAGCCATAAAACCGATATTATGGCGGTTATTTTGATATTGTAAACCAGGATTGCCAAGACCAGCAATAAGCCACATGTGTATCTTCAGTCAAAGTATGAGTAAGGGTAATGTCTCATAAATTAAGGCGGAAAAATTCCCGCCTTTTGAGTTTTATGAAGTTTGTGTGTCTTCTTCATCATTTTCTTGTTCAGAAGTTTCATCGCTGACATCCATGCCAGCAGGAGCTGCAATGGTTGCAATGGTAAAGTCTCGATCTTGGATGATGGGAGTCACATCTTTTGGCAGTTGCACTGCTGAAATGTGAATAGAATCACCAATAGAGTAGCTGGAGAGATCAATTTCAATAGCTTCAGGAATAGCACTTGCTGGAGCTGTACATTCAATTTCGTGCCGAACAATATTGAGGACACCACCCTTTTTAAGTCCAGGTGCCGTATCTTCATTGAGGAAGTGGACAGGAATATTCACTTCTACAACGGATTTTGCTGAAATGCGCAAAAAGTCTACATGGAGGGGAAAGTCACGCACGGGATCGAGTTGATAATCTTTTGGCAAAACCATAATTTTTTGCTTGTCAAGAATAATCGTTGCAATAGTGGTACGAAAGCCACCAGCATGAATTTTGTAGAAAATTTCTTTATAGGGAACTGTTATTGCCAAGGGTGGTTGTTTTTCACCATAAATGACAGCAGGAATAAGACCGTTGCGGCGAAGTTCACGGGAGGACCCCTTACCAACCCGCTCGCGTTTTTCGGCCTTAAGAGTGTAGCTTTTGCTCATAATTTAAGTCCTTTTTACATGATTGGAGATCCTTCAAAAACAGTAATAGTTTTTGCATGGATATGAAGATATGCGCTAACCAACAGCGATCACTCCATTCTACGTTGCCTCCAAGGGTGTCTACGCAGAAGTTTGTTCTATAGTTCAAACTATTCATAGATGCAAGAGTTGTGGGAAAAATCGATGATTTCTACCGTTAAAAAGGAGGAAATGTTACAAATTACGGTGTGGATGGAGAATCAACCAATATGTGCTGGCACTGATATGTTCAAAATCAAACACTGGAGATGTTATGAAGGTTGAGATTGCCTTGGGTGAGATGTCAGAAAGTCGTGCTTTGCATAAATCGATGCCAGCACTTCTTGATTTGGAAGAATTATTGGCGACACGTCTTCTTGTACAAGGTAATTCTGGTTCAGGGAAATCACATCTTTTACGCCGTCTTCTGGAGCAAAGTGCTAAGTGGGTGCAGCATTGTGTAATTGATCCAGAAGGCGATTTTGTAACTTTGGCAGATAAATTTGGTCATGTTATTGTAGAGGCTCAACGGAGCGAACTAGAATTGACACGTATTGCGCATCGCATTCGACAACATCGGGTTTCGGTGGTATTTAATCTTGAAGGTTTGGACACTGAACAACAGATGCGTGCTGTAGGGGCTTTCCTTGGGGCACTGTTTGATGTGGAACGTGATTATTGGTATCCTATGCTTGTCGTTGTCGATGAAGCACAATTGTTTGCTCCAACTGCAGCAGGAGAAGTTTCTGATGAAGCGCGTAAAATTTCTTTGAGCGCTATGACCAATCTGATGTGTCGAGGACGTAAACGTGGTCTTGCTGGTGTTATTGCGACACAACGTTTGGCTAAGCTTGCCAAAAATGTTGCGGCTGAAGCTTCAAACTTTTTAATAGGGCGGACTTTTTTAGATATTGATATGGTGCGCGCCGCTGATCTTTTGGGGATGGAGCGTCGCCAAGCGGAAATGTTTAGAGATCTTGAACGGGGAAAATTTATAGCTTTAGGCCCTGCTTTATCACGACGTCCCTTACCAATCATTATCGGTTCTGTTGAAACTTTGGCACGCTCTTCTAGCCCTAAATTAATGCCACTTCCAACAGAGCGGGATGATGTGCAAGAGCTCGTTTTTACTGCTTCACCAGAGGAAATTTTAACGCCATTTAAACAAACACGAGAGCCGATGAGGGAAAAGTCAATGCACGAGATGTTAGAGGAGGTCGTGCATAAAAAACAAGAGTTGTTAGAAGAAAACCCAAGTTTATTTCCTGAACTTTCTGATGTTGAGCGTGACGGGCAAGCAGAACATATTATTCGGGAAATTCTTGAGGATTCTGAAGCTTTTTATCGTTCAACAGCGGTGCTTTATCAAGATTTTTCAGTTCGTTGCCGTATCCATGGGATGTCAAAGGTTCCTTTTAATCTTTCACAATTTCGGCGTAAATTGGCTATTGCTCAGGCTTTTGTTGATGAACAAACGGCTGTCAGTGAACATTGGAAACATATTTTGCAGATATCAGAAAGTTTGGAAGAAGATGTTCAAGGAGTCTTCTTGAACGTGGCACAGGCCGCATTAGGGGGAAAGCCTTGTCCATCTGATGCATTTTTAGCACGCCTTTATGGGACTCATTCTTTAAGCCGTGCACGCCGACTTTTAACCTACTTTGAAGAGCGTGGACTTATTGTTATTCACACGCATTTTAGTGGTCAACGTATTGTTGCCTTTCCTGATCTTGGTGTTGAAACAGCACCGGGAGACCCCAAGGAACCACTTTAACCAAATAAGCTGGAAACCGATTGTTCTGCTGCTGTCCTTGCTATTGCTTCTCCCATAAGGTCGGCAATGGGCAAAACACGAATATTATGGGTTTTCTCAATAGCTTGTGTTGGCATAATTGAATCTGTAATAACCAATTCTTTCATCTCTGAATTAGCAATTCGCTCGATTGCATTACCAGAAAGAACACCGTGCGTGATATAAGCTGTGACACTATTGGCACCATGTTTAAGCAGAGCACTTGCTGCATTGCATAAAGTTCCACCTGAATCAACAATATCATCAAGCAAAAGGCAATCTTTTCCCGATACATCTCCAATGATATTCATAACTTCTGATTCACCGGGGCTTTCGCGACGTTTATCCACAATAGCGAGCAAACTGTTCAAGCGCTTGGCGAGCGCGCGCGCGCGCACCACACCACCCACATCAGGTGAAACAACGATAACATTTTCAAGAGAATAATGCACTTTGACATCGCGAGAAATGACAGGAACAGCATAGAGATTATCCGTAGGGATATCAAAAAAACCTTGAATTTGTCCTGCATGAAGGTCCAATGTTAAAACACGATGGGCCCCTGCTTCAGTAATGAGGTTGGCAACAAGTTTTGCAGAAATAGGAGTTCGTGGTCCTGGTTTTCTATCTTGGCGGGCATAGCCAAAATAGGGGATAACAGCTGTAATACGACGCGCAGAAGAACGACGAAGGGCATCAATCATGATGAGTAATTCCATCAAATGATCATTTGCGGGATAGGATGTAGATTGCAAAACAAAAACATCTTGTCCACGTACATTTTCATGCAGTTCTACGAAAATTTCTTGATCAGCAAAGCGCTTTACAGTTGCTTTGCCTAAGGGGATGTTCAAATAATTTGCAACATCTTCAGCTAGGCGTGGATTAGAATTTCCGCAGAAAAGTTTCATAGTAGAACCTCTGAATCATCATGGTGGGAATGCGACACGGTTTTTAATTTCTTTTTATTAAATTGCAAGAGAACAATTACAAAAGCCTTACAATTACAAAAGCCTTACAATTTTATCGATTATTATTAAAGAGCTATGCAGTATGTTTTCTCTTTTTCCAAAAGTTTATTACTTTTAGAGCAAAGTTTTTCTCCATGCGGCAAAGAAATACATATTGATTAAGCTTTTTGGTTATTACTTTATAAAAATACTTTCAATATGGGGAATGCTTCATATTTAAGATGAATGAAGGGGAGTAATAAAAAGAAGTATCATCTTGCCTTCAATCATTATAACTAAACATTGAAAATGATCATAGCGAAGGCTATCATATTTTATGGGCTGGTAGATAATTTCGTGAAAAAAGCAAAGTACAATGGGGTTTATTTTTCCATTTGGGTAAAAAGTTTAGTTTTGCAGTTTTGGTATTGTTCTCAAGCATAAAAGGGGCTCATCTTTTGTTTTTCAGCATAATAGCAGAAATTTGCCGTCCGTAATCGGGTTCGTTGCGGTGTATTGCACGGCGATAGGAGAAAAAACGCTGTTCATCTTGATAGGTACAAAGCTCTACACAAGAAGCATTAACACCTGCTTCTTTGAGTTGGTTTATAATAAATGCCCATAGATTAAAATAAAAGCGATTTATTTTGTCTGTTTTTAAAAAATATTTTTGGTATTTGCTGTGGTAATCAATAAATTGGTCGTAAAATTCATTTGTTACTTCATAGTGATAAGGGCCAATACAAGGTCCAAGGACTGCTGTTATTGATTGTCTTTTGGCTCCTTGTTTTTCCATAACAGCAATTGTTTTCTCGATAATTCCATTTAAGCTTCCACGCCAGCCAGCATGAGTTGCAGCGATGACTCTAGCTTGTGGATCAGCAAACAGAATGGGTCCGCAATCTGCTGTAAGAACCCCAATAACGAGTTCTGGGGTGGTTGTAACCAGAGCATCAGCTTGAGGAGGTGCACCGATAGTTGCTTGATGAGCTACGACAACGTTACAGGAGTGTATTTGATTAACTGTGACTAAATTTTGCGCTTCAATAGAAAAATAATTGGCAATCAAAAGACGATTCTGTACAATATATTCAAGTTGATCATTTGAACCTTTCCCAACATTAAGACTATGATAAAGATTTTTTGAAACACCACCTTGACGTGTAAAAAATCCATGTTTTATTCCATGGGGGTGTAAAGTAGAAAGATTTTTTGCAAGAATGGGATGAGGGATAGATTTCATAAAAGTTCCTTATGGAGATTATTTAAAGTGAGGATGGAGATGTTCATATTTGTCAATGAATATTTCAGATAATGATGTGCTTATTGACAAAAGCGCCGATCATTAAAATTGGGGAGGTATGGAGATATTTTTATCACTGAAATGTAAAACTTTAAATAATTTTCCCATCTGATCTGGACTAGCGAGCCGTTCGATGTCTTGGCGGATTTTGTCTTGCAAAGGAGCACTTTTGCCAACTCCAAGCTGGTTTGCGCGCTCCAGTAGCCCCATTTTAAAAAGAAATTCTCCTTGCTCTAAGATTTCAGCAAAACAGCCCTGTTCAAGAGCTATGTTTTTTAAAAAAGAAAAATCAACATGGGATGTTAAATCATGTTCACCAGGGGCATCAAAAACATCACGAAATCTATGTTTTGAGAGTGCTTGCAAGGTATCGCCAAAGGCAAGCTCACAAGCACCATAGTCGATAAGTAAAGCAGAACCTGTCACTTGCACTAAATGGTGGCTGATTTGTTGCATGAATTGATGCCGTAAGGGGGCATGTTCAAAAATTGTTCCGTCAGGCACTTTAGAACAATAGGTTTGTAGACAAGAAGAGGGAAGTTTATGCGGGGCAGCAATAAAGATGAAATCTCCATTTTGATTGACTGTAATGCGGCGCTCTTTCCATTCTCCATTGACTTTAATATATTGGTTGATAGGGAGTGTATCGAGAAATTCATTAGCAATGAGGAAGAGAGGATTTGAAGGAATTTGATTAAAATTTTCAATGCTATGGATTTGTTTTTGATAAGAGAAAAGGCGCTTTTTTTGTTCTTTTGCAAGTTTTTTGCTTATTTCGATCAGAAAAATTTCAGCAGCATTAAATGCCGTTTGAGAGAGCTTTTGGATGGTTCGCAAAATGTCATCCATCAAAGTTCCTCGTCCTGGACCTATTTCAGCGAGAATAAAAGGGTGAGGGCACCCTTGAGCTTTCCAGCTTGCAAGAGTCCAAATGCCAATCATTTCTCCAAATAATTGGCTTATTTCAGGTGCTGTAATGAAATCACCAGCACGTCCAAAAGGGGTTTGTGTTTGATAATAACCAAATTGGGGATCGGTGAGTGCCAACGTCATATATTGGCTAACAGTGATTGGTCCATTAAGGACAATCATTTCTTTAATTTTTTCTTTGAGATTGGCCATTTTCTGTCGGTTTATATTTAAAGGCGTGGAGAAGAAGATAAAACCCTACAAGAAGCATGGGAAGAGATAAAGCCATGCCATAGGTAAAACCAGTAGAATGGAAAAGAGTCGAAAACCATTCTGGATCTTCTTGAGGCGCACGGTAAATTTCAGAAATGCTGCGTGTTACTGCGTAGCCTATAATAAATGTTCCTGATACAGTACCGGGACGTTTTAATGCTTTGAACCCAAAAATAAGAAGACACAGGATGATGAAGAGAAGAAATCCTTCCATAAATGCTTCGTAAAGCTGGCTTGGATGGCGCGGTAAATAGTAAGGATCGAGAGGAAAACAAACAGCCCAAGGACGTGTAGTAATATTACCCCATAATTCTTGGTTAATGAAGTTGCAGATTCGTACAATGCCGATACCAATAGGAGCACCTGCAGCAATGATATCAAACATGGCTCGTATGTTAATACGATTTTTACGGGCAAACCAGATCATAGCAATGATAATACCAATAAGTCCGCCATGAAAGGACATTCCCCCATCCCATACGGCAATAATAGCACTTGGATGGTTAAAATAGTAAATGGGATCCCATACAAGAACTTGTCCTAAACGCCCTCCGACAACAACACTTATGGCAGACCAGACAACAAAATCTCCGATTTTTTCTTTATCCATAGGAGGATAGTTTCTATACCATAGAGATGTTTTTTTTAATAATTTTTGCGCATACCACCAAGCAAAAAGAATACCCAGCACGTAACCAAGTCCATACCAATGAAGTGTTATGGGACCTAGCTGGATAATAACAGGATCAAGAAAAGACGGAAAAGCAATGGTTGGACAAGACAAATTGTTCATGAGTTAAGCATCTTACATTATACGAGATGAATATGAAGTGACTCTGATGGTCAGAAATGACAGATGAATACACAATGGTCAAGTCAGTAGGGAGGCTAGTCAGAAAGGGAGATAGATTTCCACTGATTTATCGCGGTAAAAAATATGGTGATAAAAGGAATATTAAAAAATCTTAAACAAAATCATTATGAAAAATCTGCACAGTATGTAAAATATAGAGTAAAAGGAACAAATTACAGTATCTAAATGTTATGAGAATACGCTATAATGCGTGCGTCAATAATTAAAATTTAAGGAAAAAGGTTATGCGTAATGGATCAAATCGTATTCTTGATGAATTAGCAAAATTAGCAACGGATGCTGCTGACGTTGCGCAAGGCATACGACGTGAAGCTGGAACAGCTTTTCGTGTGCAGGCTGAAAAGATAGCAAACAAACTTGATCTTGTTTCTCGCGAAGAGTTTGAGACTTTTAAGGAGATGGTGCTGAAAATCCATGCTGATAACGCTGATTTGAAAAGACGCCTTGATGATTTAAAAAAAGATGATTAAAAAAAAACGCAGACACAAAAAAGTAAAATAGTTTAAAAAGAAAGAATCTTCAAAAAAATATCCCCAATTTTTCAATATGATGCGTGAAACTAAAAAATGCTTAATCTTGAGTCTGTTAGAGCGGAGCATTTGTTTATTTTTGATTTTTTTTTGGGTAAAGTACATTTTTTTGAATCAGGGGGGCTGGCGCTATGAAATTGTATCAATACACTGAAAAGACTTGATGATTCGTTTTATGACTATCAGGTTGCCCTAAACAGCGCGATTGTGTTCTGGGTGTTTGTGTACTGTCGATGTTTTTATGTGTATTTGTTTGGTGTAAAGGTTCTGATTGTAGCAAAATATTGTTACAGTTGAGACGGTTTATATTCTGTTGACAATGTTTTAAGATGATTGAGGATTGTGATGAGGCTTGCATTTTGCGCCACAGAAAGAAAAGAGCACCCTGTTGACTTTATCGAACAGATTGCCTGTGAATATGATTGGTCGTTTGAGCGGGATGCACAAGATGAAATTAGCGTTTGTGTGGAAGGAAAACGCGCAAACTATCGTCTTGCTTTTTCATGGATGGAAGAGCATGAAGCACTTCATTTAGCTTGTTCGTTTGATCTCTCTATTAAAAATGCTCGAACAGCTGAAATACAGCGCTTATTGCTAGCAATTAATGAAAAGTTGTTGTTGGGACATTTTGATTACTGGCAAAGGAATAATTCAGTTATTTATCGACAAGGTCTTCTTTTGGCTGGTGGGATGCATCCATCTCATATACAGGTTGAAACATTGTTGATACATGCACTTAAAGCCTGTGAAAGCCATTATGTTGCATTTCAGATGGTTGCTTTGTCGGGAGAAAGTGCTTACAAGGCACTACAGTACACTTTGTTTGAAACTGTAGGGAATGCCTAAAATATACAGTCTGTTATTTTTACAGACGGTTTGCGGAAATATTGCTCATAGGGGGACATCAAGAATAGCGCGCACTCCCCCGAGTGGGCTCTCATCTAATTGTATATTGCCACCATGGCTGCGTGCTATGTCTTGAGCAATAGAAAGACCAAGTCCTGTTCCACTTGCATCTTGATTTCGCGCTTTATCAAGTCGAAAGAATGGCTTAAAAACTTCTGTGCGCATATTTTTATGAATTCCAGGTCCATTATCATCGATTATTAATATAAAAGATTCTTGTTGAGAGTTAGCGGTTAGTTTAACGGTCGTGCCGTAACAAAATGCATTTGATACAAGATTGCTGACCAAGCGTGTAAAAGCACGGGGACGTACTTGTATTTCTGTAGGACCTTCAATAGTGTAAGAAAATTGACGTTTGTGAAGACGAGCATCGGTGGAGAATTTTTGCATAAGAGCATTTAAATCAAAAGTCTTGACACTTTCACTTCCTTCACCACGAGCAAAAGCAAGATAATCTTCTAACATATTTTGCATGTCACTTACATCTTGCTCAAGCGGTTTAATATCAAAGTCAGTATTTACTAATGCCAGCTGAAGTTTAAAGCGTGTAAGAATGGTTCTTAAATCATGACTTACTCCTGAGAGCATCATGGTACGTTGTTCAATTTGGCGTTCAATACGTTCACGCATGCGTAAAAAAGCGATGCCTGCACGTCGGACTTCATCAGCTCCTTGTGGTTGAAATCCTTTTGGTAAAGGACGACCGCGTCCAAAGCTTTCTGCTGCTTCAGCCAATTGTTGAATCGGTTTGATTTGATTGCGTAAAAAGTAAATTGCTATCAGCAATAAAACAAGAGCTGTTCCTACCATCCAGCTTAAAAAAATAGCAGTATTGGAAGCATAGGCTTGGCTGCGTGGAGCAAAGACGCGTAAAATGTTGTGACCAAGGTGGATACGGATTTCAACAAGATCAGAATCTCCTACGGTATCGATCCAGAAGGGACGGTTAATTTGGCGGGTGATTTCTTCACTTAAAAAATAGTCAAGAATTGCAAAAAATGGCTTAGGTCCTGGAGGGGGTAAGGAGGTAGGAGATAGAATAGAAATATTTAATCCCATACGTTGTTGTGCAATACGCTTGATATCTTCATAGTTATCTTGTTGGGGATATGTTTCAAGAATATCAATAATGGCTGAAATATCATGCACGACAGCCGTTGAAAGACGCTCCGTTACCATTTGCCAATGGCGTTCCATAAAGACATAAGCAATCACCGTTTGCAGAAGCACCATGGGAGCAATGATAATGATCAAAGAGCGAGCATAAAGCCGTTTAGGCATTTTTTTCGTTAACCATCGAAGAAAAAATCTTAAAGGTTTGATCATTCTTGTGCCTATTCAATAGAGAGTTTATACCCTATTCCTCGCACGGTTTGGAGCCATATAGGCAGTGCTGGGTTTTTTTCGATCTTACGACGAAGGCGGTTGATCTGCACATCAATGGCACGTTCACTTATATTGCTGTCATCGGTCGCGAATTTATGGCGCGGAATTGTATCGCCTGCATTTTCGGCAAACATGACCATCATTTCTTGTTCTTTATCTGTTAATTTAATAATTTCTCCTCCTTTTTTGAGTTCGCGTCGTGAAATTGAAAATATATAAGGACCAAAAACTATTTGCTCAATTTTAGGTTGGTGAGGGGGAAAACCACGTCGTAAAATGGCGTTGATGCGAAGGAGAAGTTCACGAGGGTCAAACGGCTTAGCCAGATAATCATCTGCCCCTGCTTCTAATCCACGGATACGATTGTCTATTTCTGATAAAGCTGTTAACATAAAGATAGGGACATCTTTTGTTTGGCGGAGTGAATGAGTGAGATCAATACCGTTTTCGCCAGGCATCATGACATCAACAATAAGAAGATCAAAATCTAAACTTACTAACAGTCGTCTTGCTTCATTCGCATTAGCTGAAACTGAAACACGAAATCCATTTTTAATGAGAAACTGAAATAAAAGATTGCGAATACGTGTATCGTCATCAATCACAAGAAGGTGAGGGGCATCGTCACACAAAACTTGAACGTGATTGCTCATTCTTAAAAAAACCTTGATAAAAATTTAGTTTACACAAAATGCAAGTTTACATAAGTTGTATAAAGCTGTCGAGCAGCACCTTTACCTTAAAGGAAAGAAAGTTTTATTTATAAATTTAAAAAAGTTATTTTTGAAAAGGATATTATGGGTAGTCTTAATATACATATTATTCCAGTTACGACATTCCAACAAAATTGCACTTTGCTTTTTGATAGTGAATGTAAAACGGGGGTTCTCGTTGATCCTGGTGGTGATTGGCCACGAATTCAAGACGTAATCGAAAAGAATGGTGTTATCGTTGAGGCTATTTGGATAACACATGGTCATTTTGATCATGTAGGAGCAGCAATGCAAGTGAAAGAAGCGCTTAATGTAAAAATTATCGGTTCACATCGCGATGATAAGCCTGTGATGGATGCCGTGAGCGAAAGCGCAAAAAATTATGGCATCACTGATGCTTGCATCTGTATTCCTGACCAATGGTTAGAAGATGGTGAGTGCGTTCATTTTGCTGGACATGTGTTTAAGGTTTTTCACACCCCAGGACATTCCCCTGGTCATGTTATTTATTTCAATGAAAAAGAGCGCTTGGCTCTCTTGGGTGATGTTCTCTTTCGTGGTTCTATTGGACGTACGGACTTCCCCTTCTGTTCTTATGAAAAATTGATGCAATCTCTTCGAGAAAAAGTTTTACCCTTAGGCGATGATGTTTGTTTTATCTGTGGGCATGGTCCCAAAAGTAGCATAGGCTATGAGCGCCAAAATAATCCTTTTCTTCAAGATTTTAATATATGAGCAAATAAAAAACGCTTTGAAGCGTTTTTTTTGCCATTTAAGACTTTTTAGTAGGGCAGAACAGAAGTTAATTTATTGGGGCATAACAAACGTGTTCCAAACCATTACGGTCTCGGAAAGTTCCTGTTTTAGGGTTGAAAGAACGGTATTTTTTCTTGCAATATTGAAGCCAATCAGATTCTAATGATTGTTGTACTGGCTCATATTCCACCGTTTGCGGAGCTTCATAAATTATCTGTTCTTGTGGAACCTGTTGATATACAATTTGATGCTGTGGTGCGGTTTGATAAACAACTTGTGGCTGTTCTGATTTTTTAAAAATTTTGCCGAGAAGTGCACCTGCTGCAAGAGCAAGAATGCCCATTGCTAAAGCTTCTCCTGAGTTATTTATATTAATACTACTGTGTTTTGTCTTTTTGCGCTCGACATAATGATATGTGTTGTGTTCAACATGATGGTGTTGTTGTGCTCCCCATTTATGGCTAACATAATGACGCGTGTGGGGGTTATCAAAAGAGTGATGTTCACTATGAGAAAAATGGGAGCTAAAATTGTGAGACGGTAAACCAGCCTCCCTTCTCATGTCATAGTTATGATACCATGCCATATCTGCAAGCGTTGGATTTAATGGCATCAAAACGGTTGCAGTAGACATTGCTGATAATACCGCTAATCTGAAGAGTTTTTTCATAATGATGCTCCTTGTGTCAATTCGTATTTTTCACATCCTACACGTTTCAAACTGAATAGAGACTGAACAATTTTGGACTTTATTGTGACAAAAAAATAAAAATTCATTTAGTTAAAACTATTATCAATACAATAAAATAAAATCATGACAGAATTTTGATTTCAATTAATGTACTCTTCTTAAGATTAATTAAGCAGCTTGTATTTAGAGCACCAAATTTTTTACTATTGGTTATAAATTATTTATTGATGAGTAATTTTTTATTGCTTGATACAATATGAATTGAACAATAGGTGTATGAACAAAAGTTATCGTTTTTTATTATAGGCTTATGGTGCTAAGATAGAACCTTATTTGTGTGATTGAATACAGTCCTGTTTGACCACTCTCTTGTGAGGCTAAATATTGAGTTCGATATCATATTATAACTGTATAAATATAATATATTGCGGGAACTTTTTTTGATATATGGGAAACATTCTTGTTGGGATATGGCTGTTAGTTTGACAGTATTGGCATAACAAAATGCATTTGACACAAGATTGCTGATGAGACGCCTGAAGGCACGTGGGCGTGCTTGTATTGGTGTAGGGCTTTCAATGGTGTAGGAAAATTGACGTTTGTGAAGATGCACATCGGTAGAGAATTTTTGCATAAGAGCATTTAAATCAAAAGTTTTAACACACTCACTTTCTTCACTACGGGCAAAAGCAAGGTAATCTTCTAACATGTTTTGCGTGTCGCTCACATCTTGTTCAAGCAGCTTGATATCAAAGTCAGTATTTGCTAACGCTTGCTGAAGTTTAAAACGGGTGAGAATGGTTCTTAAATCATGGCTTACACCCGAAAGCATCGTGGTGCGTTGTTCGATATAGTTAGAAGATGGTGAGTGTGTGTATTTTGCTGGACATGAGTTTAGGGTTTTACATACACTGGGGCATTCCCCTGGTCATGTTATTTATTTCAATGAAAAAGAGCGCTTAGCCCTCTTGGGTGATGTTCTCTTTCGTGGTTCTATTGGACGTACGGACTTCCCCTTCTGTTCTTATGAAAAATTGATGCAATCTCTTCGAGAAAAAGTTTTACCCTTAGGCGATGATGTTTGTTTTATCTGTGGGCATGGTCCCAAAAGTAGCATAGGCTATGAGCGCCAAAATAATCCTTTTCTTCAAGATTTTAATATATGAGCAAATAAAAAACGCTTTGAAGCGTTTTTTTTGCCATTTAAGACTTTTTAGTAGGGCAGAACAGAAGTTAATTTATTGGGGCATAACAAACGTGTTCCAAACCATTACGGTCTCGGAAAGTTCCTGTTTTAGGGTTGAAAGAACGGTATTTTTTCTTGCAATAGTTAAGCCAATCAGATTCTAATGATTGCTGGAGTGGCTCATATGCCACCGTTTGCTGCACTTGATAAACTCTTTGATTTTGCGGAACTTTTTGATAAATTACCTGATTTTGTGGTACTATTTGATAAACCACTTGTGGCTGTTCTGGTTTTTTTAAAATTGTACCAAGAATCGTACCTGTTGCAAGACCAAGAATACCCACCGCTAAAGCATCTCCTGAGTTATCTATATGAATATTACTGTGTTTTGTCTTTTTGCGCTCGACGTAATGATATGTTTTGTTTTCAACATGATGATAATGGTGGTGGTGGTGATGATGGTGTTGTTGTTGTTCCGTCTTACTATGTTTGGCTACAGACCTTTCATGTTTGGCTTTAAATCTTCTCTTGTCGTCATCAGAACTCTTGTGGAAATCATCAACAAACTTTTGGAAATCATCAGATAAAAAGCTACGTTTTTTATCAGAACAATGGGAGCGAGAAAAACCGCAAGGCAGAATATCAGCTTTCTTCCTCATTTCCCTTATCGCATCATCTGTTTCTTTACGCATCTTCCTCATCATATCATCTATTTCTCTCGAGATAGAGTCACTACGATTCCATGCCATATCCGCAAGCGTTGCATTTAGCGGCATCAAAACGGTCACAGTTGACATTGCTGATAATACCGCTAACCTGATCACTTTTTTCATAATGATGCTCCTTGTGTAAATTCGTATTTTTCACATCCTACACGTTTCAAACTGAATAGAGCCTGAACAATTTTGGACTTTATTGTGACAAAAAAATAAAAATTTATTTAGTTAAATCTATCGCGGAGACAGTAAAATGAAATCATAACAGAATTTTGATTTCAATTAATGTACTCTGCTTGAGGTTAATTAATAAGTTTGTATTGAGAGTCCACGATTTTTTACTATGGAATATAAACTCTTTATTTAGGGATAATTTTTTATTGTTTGGTACAATATGAATTGAACAATAGGGATATGAATAAAAGTTATCATTTTTTATCATAGGCTTATGGTGCTATGATAAAGTCTTATTTTACTTTATTTGTATTATAGGACAGTGTCCTATTTGAATATTTTCTTGTAAGGATAAATAATATTGAGTTAGATATCAGAGTATAACTGTATAAAGATAATATATTTTAGAAATTTTTTATAAAATGTTCTCTCTCATGTTGTTTTAGACAAATTGAAGCACCCTTGATGTTGGAGGTTGTCTATTTTTCGGATAACGCTGTTTGCTTTTGAGCTTTCGTCTTTTTTTAGAAGAGCTGAAGATTATTTTATGCGGTTTGAAATTTTTTGCTCCTTCATTGATTGCGTTTTTTTCGTTTTATTGTTGCTTGATTAGGGGTGTTTTTACGAGATTTTCCTTTTTGATTTTCCAAAATACCAGTGTCCATGGTTGGTCCCATGTGTGCAAGGTTTGGTTTGGAGAAAAGACTTGGTTGTAATACGCGCTCATGGGTGGATTGTTCGCTATGATGTGTTAAGGGATTTTCCGCGAGTTCTAGTTCTATCTTTTGTAATTGTTTGATTTCATCGCGAAGGTGTGCTGCTTCTTCAAAATTAAGATCAGCAGCTGCTTCATGCATTAATTTTTCGAGGTGTTTAATATGAGATGCTAAATTGTTGCCAACCATATTTTTTTTCTCGATGACATCAGGGATATTTGTACGAATATGGTTGTTTTCATAGCCTGAATTGAGAATATCTCCGATATTTTTTTTGATACTTTTCGGTGTGATATGGTGTTCTTCATTATAGGCTATTTGTTTTTGTCGACGTCTTTGTGTCTCCTGTAAGGCTCGTTTTATGGAACCAGTGATCGTATCTGCATAGAGGATAACACGGCCATCTACGTTACGTGCAGCACGTCCGATTGTTTGTATGAGGGAAGTTTCAGAGCGCAAAAAGCCCTCTTTATCGGCATCTAGAATGGCAACAAAACCACATTCTGGAATATCTAAGCCTTCTCGGAGCAAGTTGATACCGATGAGGACATCAAAGGTGCCAAGCCGAAGATCGCGTAGAATTTCAATGCGTTCTAATGTATCAATGTCGGAATGCATATAGCGTACACGAATACCTTGTTCGTGGAGATATTCCGTTAAATCTTCGGCCATACGCTTGGTTAGGACGGTCACTAGTGTGCGGTAGCCTTTTTGAATTGTTTTACGAATTTCATTCACAACATCATCGACTTGATTTTTGGCTGGACGAACCTCTGTTGGTGGGTCAACAAGCCCTGTGGGGCGAATAACTTGTTCTGCAAAAGTACCGTGAGATTGTTCTATTTCCCACCGTCCAGGTGTTGCGGAGACAGCAATCGTTTGTGGGCGCATAGCATCCCATTCTTCAAAGCGCAAAGGACGGTTATCCATACAAGAAGGGAGGCGAAAACCATATTCTGCTAAGGTTGCTTTTCTGCGAAAATCACCTCGGTACATACCACCAATTTGGGGAATGGTTACATGGCTTTCATCGATAAAAACAAGAGAATTGAGTGGAATATATTCGAATAAAGTTGGGGGTGGTTCACCGGGATTTCGTCCTGTTAAATAACGTGAATAATTTTCAATTCCCGGACATGAACCGGTGGTTTCCAACATTTCCAAATCAAAAACTGTACGTTGTTCTAAACGTTGTGCTTCTAAAAGACGTCCAGCTTCGTTCAACTCATCGAGGCGTTGAACGAGTTCCATTTTGATAGATTTCATCGCTTGGTTAAGTGTTGGGCGTGGTATTACGTAGTGTGAGTTGGCATAAATTTTAATTGATTGAAGATCGCCTGTTTTTTGTCCGGTGAGAGGATCAAATTCCGTAATTGTTTCCACTTCATCGCCAAAGAGCGAAATACGCCAAGCACGATCTTCGAGGTGGGCAGGGAAAATTTCGATTGTATCCCCTCGTACACGAAAGGAACCACGAACGAAGTTGATATCTTGTCGATAATACTGTTGAGAGACTAAATCAGCCAAGAGTTTTCGTTGATTGAGTTTGTCCCCTTTTTCTATTTCGAAGGTCATGGCCGTATAGGTTTCTACGGAACCAATTCCGTAGATGCAGGAGACAGATGCGACGATAATAACATCATCACGCTCTAAGACAGCGCGTGTTGCAGCATGGCGCATACGGTCGATTTGTTCATTAATTGAGGATTCCTTTTCAATATAAGTGTCTGAGCGTGCAACATAGGCTTCTGGTTGATAATAGTCATAATAGGAAACAAAATATTCGACGGCATTATGGGGAAAAAAACTTTTAAATTCCCCATAAAGCTGCGCTGCTAGAGTTTTATTGGGAGCTAAAATCAGAGCTGGACGCTGTGTTTTTTCAATGATATTGGCCATTGTATAGGTTTTCCCTGAGCCGGTAACACCCAAAAGCACTTGTGTACGTTCATTTTTTTGAATTCCCTCAACCAGAGTTTTAATGGCTTGAGGTTGATCTCCCGCTGGTTTAAAAGATGTTTCGAGTTGAAATGGAATACCACCTTCAGATTTTTCAGGACGAATGGGGCGGTGAGGTGTCCATAATGCACCATTCTTAAAAAGAGGATTACCTGAAGCAATAAGAGCAGAAAGAGCTTCTACTGTTGCAGTAACACCATTTTTCATTGTTGTATCCTTTGATAGAAAAGTGCTGGTGATTTTAAAGAAAATACTAATTTTTACAAATTTATTACGACAACAGCAAAACGTTATTGAACAGATTTGTTTTGGTTTATTGGAGCCTTCATTAGGATATTGATCAAGTTTTTTATGAGACAAATTCTTCGAAGTATTTCTTTGGAAGGAGCATATTTGTGGTTGTTCGTGAACACTATTGTATTTTTGCCATGATGATATTCAAGAGGGCATAAGTTATTATGGCTGTTATGGAGAATAATCGGTACGTTTGGGCATTAAAGACATTGTATATGTGTGATAAAGATCATTTCCATCTTTAAATGAAAGATAACGAGATGACACCCAACCTATTTGAGTGTTATATCGGATATGGCACCAATTTCCTTCACAGTTTTTAACAAAAACTAATTCTCCAGCAGAGATTAAGCCGCAAAGTGCATATTGAGTGCTGGGACCTGTTCTAAAATTAAGATTTCTCGTAACAAAAGCATCTGCTGCCTCTGATATTGTTGTGGCTAAAAAGAAAGAGCCAAACATAAAAAAAATGACGATTTTTTTCATTTTTCTGTAAAGAATTTCTTTAGAGATTTTCTATCCTTCTCTCTTCATATTCTATATAATTTCTTTTACTAGATTATGATAAAACAGAAAAAAATACAATTCTTTCTTCTTTAGGACACTTTAAAGAGAAGAGTGAAGTTTAACGTTTTAAACACCAAAATGAGATGTTTTAATCACTATTTGTGCATGTTTTGTTTCCTTTATTTATTTTTATATGGAAAACAGCGATACTGTACTATATAATAAAAAAGATCGTAGTTTTCGGATTCCAAAAGTAATTTTGGAAGCCGTTTTTTGTATTTTTATTAAACCTTCCGTGTAATAGAAAGGGACGGATTATGGAAAAAGTTCCGATGACTACAGCTGGTTTTGAGAGTCTTAAAGAAGAGTTGCGTTGGCGTCAACAACAGGAGCGTCCGCGAATTATTGAAGCAATTTCTGAGGCGCGTGCGCATGGTGATTTATCTGAAAATGCTGAGTATCATGCAGCTAAAGAAGCACAAAGTCATAATGAGGGGCGTATAAATGAGCTTGAAGATTATATCGCACGAGCAGAAGTTATAGATGTCTCGCGTCTTTCAGGTGACAAAATAAAATTTGGTGCAACCATTAAACTCTTGGATGAGGATACTGAGGAAAAAAAAGTGTATCAGATCGTAGGGGATCAAGAAGCTGATGTAAAGGTTGGTAAAATCTCTATTTCTTCGCCTATCGCACGTGCACTTATTGGCAAGCAAGAAGGTGATGTGATTGAGGTGAATGCACCAGGTGGTGCGCATAATTACGAGATCATTAAGGTTCAGTACATCTAAATAACATATGGATTATTATGCGTGTATCTTTGGACGAAACTGAAATTATTGCGCCTCACTTTAAAAGGCGTTTGTCGGGAGTAACATCTACGATTATTCAGCTTATTCCACTGCAACGCGAACAGGGTGTGCGTATATCCACTTTGGGGTTTGGTTTACCACGAACTTTGCCAACTCTTGCCTTTAGGGACCTTTTCGGACTTTGGAAAAGTCCGAAAGGGAAGCCGTTTCGTATTTGGCATGCGCGACGCAATATTGAGATGCTTTGCGGGGTGTTTTTACGCGATGTTTTGCGAATGAAGCTTAAACTCATCTTTACTTCGGCATCTCGACGCGAACACAAGCCTTTTACCAAATGGTTGCTTCGTCGTATGGATAAAGTTATCGCTACTAGTGTATGTACGGGAACCTATCTAGAAGTGCCTCATAAGGTTATTATGCATGGAGTGGATATTAGGCGTTTTTCACCCCCAAAAATTCCTGATGATTACTTTCCAGCAACTGGGGTACCAGGAAAATATGCGGTAGGATGTTTTGGGCGCGTGCGCTATTTAAAGGGTACTGATTTGTTTGTGGACGCGATGATAGCATTATTGCCTGACTATCCCGAATGGACAGCACTTATCGCTGGTCGGACTACAGAACAGCATTATGGTTTTGAAAAGAAATTACGACAGAAGATTGCTGAAGCTGGTTTAAACGACCGCATTATTTTTCTTGGTGAAAGGCTTGATATACCTGTGTGGTATCGCCGTTTATCACTTTATGTAACTCCTTCTCGTTTGGAAGGTTTTGGTCTGACACCATTGGAGGCAATGGCATCACAGACGGCTGTAGTGGCGAGTGATGTAGGAATTTTTAAAGAATTGGTGGTCGAGGGAACAGGAACGGTTGTTCAAGCAGGAGATGGAGCGGCTTTAACAGCAGCAATTGAACCTTATTTTGCTGATGTAGAAAAAACATTGGCAGCCGGAAAGAAAGCTTTAACCCATGTTCGTACTCACTTTCCTTTGGAAAAAGAGGCAAGCAAGATTGGAAGTGTTTACAAAGAACTGTTTGCAGAAAAAACACTTTGATTATTATATCAAAAATCTTTTTGAGGAATGATAAAAAGTATTTTTCTTAAAGGTTTTTCATAGTCATTAAGAAAACAGCTCAATGATATAAATGTTATTTTACAAAATTTATATTGTCTTTAGTAGAACACTATAAGAAGTTCCCAAAATTTTGGATAAAAGATTAAAAATGTATACGCTTGAGAGCGATATGTAGTTTATGATAAAGCATACTACGAGAGAAGAAAGCTACTTTTATTCATTGATATTTTAGAATAAGAAAATAATGCTTTAACTCAAGTCTGGGGATTTATGCACTATCTTATACGGTGTCGTGCTGATATTGTTGGTTTTGTAAGACTTAAATAGATAGCAAAAAAAACGTTTTCTTGTCTTAAAAAGATAATGATGGTATCTCCATGGATAAAATAGTCGTACATATTTTCAATAAATTCATAATAAGATGGATTTAAGATCAATATATATATATGATTTTTATAGATAATTTACCTTTTCAATTTGAATAAGAGCTTTGAGTACCGTAAGATTTTCTCATGTAAAATCTGTTGATATTAACAATGAGAGCTATCTTCTTGTACATCACAATTGGAAGAAGGCATGTGGTGGATAAAAACTATTGAAGACAGGGTGTAAAGAGATTTCTTATAAATTGTCTGAAATGCAGGCTGTTACGACATTAATAGAAAGAAAATAATATGGTGGTACTAATTTATATCTTATTTTTTGGTACCGACTTGCACCTTATTGTTATTTAAGTAAAAATGATGGTGCCCATTTTATATCTTTCATGAGGGCTGTCGTGAAATGGGGGTGATGAGTATTGTGAGATGTTTTTTACAAGCTTGTGAGTTCGTAATATAATAGCATTTTTTTCTATAAGGGTGTAACTCTATTAAAGAGAAAAAACACTTTTATCAGCAAATATTCATATTTTTTGCATGAGAGATTATTCCTAAAAAAGAATGTTCTATGCGTCCACTTTATTTGATAAAGAAGATCAATAAAGTGAAGTTTTATATGTTATGGCTTTGAAAATATTGGTATTTGATTGTTTTTGTTGAATTATTTTTATATCATTGATATGATGATTTGTATGGAAATTTTAGAAAATCTTCAGTGGATTGAGTAAGGGGTGAATATTATGACGCATACTGTTCTCGCCTTTTTATCTTGTCAATTTTTTATCATGGTAGCATAAAATACTCTATACATTAGAATTGTTCACGCCAGAAAGCGGGAATAAAAAGGACGAATATTGTTATGATTTCAAGGCGTCCAGCTAACATTAGAAAACTTAAAATCCATAAAGCATGATCGTTGATTGTAGAGAAATTACCAGTGGGGCCAATAATATCTCCAAAGCCTGGACCAACATTTGAAAGTGCGGTTAAGACCCCCGTAAAGGCAGAGGTAAAGTCAAGACCGGTTGTAAGCAAAAGTGCAGTGCCGATAACAAGGCAAAACATATAAAGACAGACAAAAAACAAAACGGCTTGAGCAACATCATTTGATATATTTGAGTGATCGTAGCGCGCTTTTACAACGACATTAGGAGAAAGAAGTTTTTCTATATTTGTTTGTGTAATACGCCAAAGAATAATGAGGCGATTGATTTTCATGCCACCAGAAGTAGAACCAGCACATCCGCCTGTAAAAGAAACAATAAAGAAAATTCCAAGCGCAAACGGTCCCCAAAGTTGATAATCTTCAGCGCTGTAACCGGTGGTGCTAATAATGGATGAAAGGTGAAAAATGACATCAAGGAAAATCAAGTGGAACGCGCGATGATCATAAAACCGTAGCCATGCCGCTAAAGCAAAGCTGAAAAGGAGAACGATATGGAGAAAAACAATCACTTGTGGGTCAAGGAAGCGTTTAGAGTGTCCAGGAAGGACTAATTTAACATAAAGTACGAAAGGTAAAGCAGAAAGCAACATGAAGATTGTTGAAATAATTAAGATGGCTGGTGTATCAGAAAAATAGCCAAAAGAAGCATCATGCGTTGAAAAACCAGCTGTTGCTACTGTACTCATTGCATGGTTAATGGCATCAAATAAATTCATGCCTGCAGCAAAATAAGAAAGCATACAAGCCAATGTTAACCCAACATAAGCGATGATAATTCCGTTAGCAATTTGGTTGATGCGAGGCAATATTTTTTCAGATTTATCAGATGATTCCATATGAAAAAGTCGCACGCCACCCACACGCAGTGAAGGCAAAATTAAGAGGGCTAAACCGATAAAACCAATGCCCCCAATCCAGCATATAAGAGAACGCCATAATAAAATACTTCGCGATAAATTATCAAGATCAGAAAGGACTGTGGAGCCTGTTGTTGTAATTCCAGAAACAGATTCAAAAATGGCTCCTGCTAGAGAAATGGGAAGAGGAGAAAGATAAAGAGGTAAGGCACCTACGATGCTTCCTGTAAGCCAAAGACAAACAGTGAGCATAAAGCCAAGCCGTGCTGAAAAGCGACAAGTAGCTCCCTTAGTTGCTAAAAGAATCAGCGTTGCTAACATGGTGGTTATGGCACAAGAATAGAGAAAGCTTATCCAATTACGATTGTTGTCGTGCAAATCCACAAAAATTGGCAAAAGCATTGCTCCTCCCATGATTAAGGCAAAACGTGCACAGACATTGATAATAAATTGAAAAATGATCGTTCCCTATCTTTGTATCTCTTTTTATTATGGTTTTGTGCTCATAAGAAGTTACATTTTTCTCTTTATAGGATAAGGATTAATTCTTAACATTAGCGTGCCTTGATGAATTAGTAATCAGACCTTTTCATAAAACTTGAAAAGAAGTATACATAACATAATTAGGGCTCTTGAAAAATATTTTTTTAAAAGGCTGCATTCCGTTATCATTTATAGAATAATTAATTTATAATAAAGTGAAGGGGATTTAATGGTACAATCGCATATTCGTCTGCTGATTATTGGCTCAGGTCCGGCTGGTTATACAGCGGCGGTCTATGCAGCAAGAGCAATGCTTAAGCCTGTTTTGGTGACGGGCTTGCAGCAGGGGGGACAATTGACAATTACAACTGATGTTGAGAATTATCCAGGTTTTGCAGATCCCATTCAAGGACCATGGTTGATGGAACAAATGGCAAAACAAGCTGAGAATATGGGGACAAAAATTGTTTATGATACAATTATAAAGGCTGATTTGTTGAAGTATCCTTTTGTCTTATATGGGGATTCAGGAACACAATATTCTTGTGATGCACTGATTATTGCAACAGGAGCTCAAGCGCGCTGGCTTGGTTTAGAAAGTGAACAGACCTTTATGGGCGGAGGTGTTTCCGCTTGTGCTACATGTGATGGCTTTTTTTATCGTGATAAGGACGTTATTGTCGTGGGAGGAGGAAATACGGCTGTTGAAGAAGCACTTTATTTATCGCATTTGGCTAAAAGTGTAAGCGTGGTTCACAGGCGGGGGCAGTTTCGGGCAGAAAAAATTTTACAAGATAGGTTGCTGGCTTGTAATAATGTGCGTGTTCTTTGGGATCATGTGGTTGAAGAAATTGTGGGGCTGCCAGCTCAAGATTCAATGGGCGCTGTTGTAACAGGGGCACGTCTGAAAAATGTTAAGACAGGTCACGAGATGAAAGTGAATGCAGAGGGCATATTTATTGCCATTGGGCATGATCCTGCTGTTTCTCTGTTTGAAGGACAGCTGAAACAAAAACGAGGCGGCTATTTATGGACAGCACCCGACTCAACAGCAACAAGCATTGCTGGTGTTTTTGCTGCTGGGGATGTGACAGATGAAACATTCCGCCAAGCTGTAACAGCTGCGGGAAGAGGATGTATGGCAGCGTTGGAAGCAGAACGGTTTTTGGATATACCCAGGCGTTAGTCATTCATTGAGAACATAGAGAATATAGAGGTAGAATTAATTGTGGCGCCACCGTTGGATTGGGATAAGTTAAGGGTTTTTCACGCTGCAGCAGAAGCGGGATCTTTTACGCATGCTGCTCAAAAACTTCATTTATCTCAATCAGCCGTTTCACGACAGGTTTCGGCTTTAGAACAAGAGGTTGGGGTATCCTTATTTCAACGTCATGCGCGTGGTTTGATTCTTACAGAACAGGGAGAAACTCTTTATCGTACAGCTCATGATGTTTTGATGAAGCTTGAAAGTGTGCGTTTGCAATTAAGTGAAAGCTATGCAAAACCAACGGGGCACTTGCGTGTGACCTCGACCTTTGGAATGGGGGCAGGGTGGATTGCAGAGCGTATGCCAGAATTTCTTAGTCTTTATCCTGATATGCAGGTTCAGCTTTTGCTTTCCGATGAAGAGCTTGATTTGACAATGTGTCATGCGGATTGTGCTGTTCGCTTACATCAACCCAAACAACCTGATCTTATACAAAGAAAACTCTTTACAATTCATATGCATGTCTATGCTTCGGAAAAGTATATTGCAAATTATGGAAAGCCGGAAAAATTGTCTGATCTCGATGAGCATCGTATTATTTCGTTCGGTGAACCTGTTCCACCTTATTTGTCTGGTTTAAATTGGTTGGAAAAGGCTGGTAGAAGTGATGGATCATTGCGCGTTTCAGTTTTACAAATCAACAATATCATCTCAATAAAGAATGCGCTTATGCGTGATCTTGGGATTGCTGTGCTTCCTGATTATATCGTCAATAATGATGAGCATTTAGTGCGTCTTTTTCCTGATATGGTTGATATTCCTTCTTTTGATACTTTTTTTTGTTATCCTTATAATTTAAAGAATTTGGCAAGGTTAAATGCTTTTCGAGATTATATTTTTTTAAAAGCTCGCCAGTGGTCTTTTTAATATTAATATCTTAATTTATAAGGAATAATTAGCTGTTTTGCAACTTGAGACTCCCGTAATATTCTTTCGTTTCAAATTTGCCTATATTGAATCAATTAAAATTATTTGTTGCACATTAAAAGTGGAGGGAGTCCGTACGGGTAAATATTTTTGAAAAGAGGGATAAATGTTTTTTATGAATACTAGCAACCGTGAGGGTTATTATATATTGAAAAATGGACAATCGTGTGATGGTGTAGTTAACATTTTTACTATTTAATTAAAGAGAGTGGTACATGATGGAGACAAATTTAAAGCTATGTGTTTATTGCATAGCAGATACGCTTAAGTCTTTATTGTGCTTTTCCTTATAAAATGACATAGAATACTATCTCTTGATTATGTTGCCTCCCAGTTTCGTTTTCTTGAGTGTTCCCTTACGAAGATCTATCAGATTGATTTTATCTCTGAGGATTTTCCAAATTTGCCGGACATATGTCCGGCTTTTTTTTAAATTTTTGAAAGAGTCCCTAGAAATTGCAATATATGGGAAGATGATAAAGAAAAAATTTCGAAACTGGTGGATATCCAACAATTTTTTTAAGAATACTAAAATTCAATGAGGAGTTTGAGAGGGGATATTCTATTGTACTGTAAAAGTCTGTCTTTTAGGGGTGTGATATAAAATATTTAAAACCTTATACATGAAGTGCTTTTTATTAGAATGTGAGGTGAATATTTAAGGCAGGTCTTGTTCATAAAGCCTATGAAGTAAATCAAGTAGTTATTAAATAGAACTTAAAGGAAACTGGATTGCTTACACAACGATGGGAGGTGGCTTCTTCTTCGTTTTAGGACGAAGAAGAAGCTGAGAAATAGAAGAGATTTTATTGTAAGGGCCTTTGATTATAAGGGCAATTGTGTTTAAAAGTGCTCGGTCTTTTTTAGAGTTATAAATTGAATGGAGAAAGTAGAATAGGCTTGTCATCTCTTATGATAATAGACCGATTCATTTATTTGATAGCTAAATTTTTTTGATCTTTATCTACAGCATCTATTTTTGTGTTTATTCATAGATATTTTTGCTGAATCGATAGATTTAGACCATGACACAGTTTCAGATATTTTCTCGGATATACTAACATTCGGCAAAAAACAATCACAAGAGATGATATTAAAAATTTTAAATTAAACTGTTGCAAAAACGCTGTATACGTATACAAGCTTTTTCAAGTAATTCTTCTGATGTTGCATAAGAAATACGAAAAGTTGATCCAAGTCCAAAAGCAGATCCTTGGACGACAGCAACAGCTTCTGTTTCTAGAAGCGCTATGGCAAAGTCTTCATCATTCGTAATACGTTGACCATTGGGTGTTTTCTTTCCAATAAGTCCGGTGCAAGAAGGATAAACATAAAAAGCACCCTCAGGCGTTGGACAGTGAATGCCAGGAGCTTGATTTAGCATGGAGACAACGAGATCACGGCGTGCTTGAAAAATACTTTTATTTTTAGCAATAAAGTCTTGTGGCCCGTTGAGTGCTTCAACCGCAGCCCATTGTGAAATGACACTTGTTCCAGATGTTTGCTGTCCTTGAATGGTATCCATGGCTTTAATGAGTTCTTGTGGTCCGCCTGCATAACCGATTCTCCATCCCGTCATCGCATAGGCTTTAGAAACACCATTCATTGTGAGTGTACGCTCATAAAGCGCTGGTTCTACTTGAGCTGGAGTCACAAAGGTAAAACCCTCATATGTGAGATGTTCATATATATCATCGGAAAGGATATAAACATGAGGATATTTTACTAAAACATCTGTAAGTTTTTTCAATTCATTATGTGTATAAGCGGCACCTGATGGATTTGAAGGAGAGTTAAAGATGAACCATTTGGTTTTGGGGGTAATGGCAGCTTCTAGCTCTTGTGGTTGGAGTTTATAAGAAAATTCGGCTTTTGTTTCTAAAAAGACAGGCGTACCATCGTTGAGTGCGACCATTTCTGGATAACTAACCCAATAAGGGGATGGAATGATGACCTCATCTCCTTTATTCAAAGTTGCCATGAATGCATTAAAGAGAATTTGTTTTCCACCGGTACCAACAATAATTTGTTCTGGTTGGTAAAGAAGATTATTTTCTCTTTTAAACTTTGCAGAAATTGCTTGGCGCAATTCTGGAATTCCTGATATGGGAGGGTATTTTGTTTCTCCCCTTCGAATAGCTTCAATAGCCGCGTTTTTGATGTTGTCTGGGGTATCAAAGTCTGGCTCTCCAGCACTTAAAGCAATAACATTGCGCCCTAATGCTTTTAAATGGCGGGCCTTTTGAGAAGCAGCAATTGTTGCAGAAGGTTTGATACGAGACAGTTTGTCGGCAATAAAAGCCATAATTTTAAATCCTTATATTATATCAACAAATGGTTATTGCTTTAAGGATATTCTATAAGAGATTATATTGTATGCAATAAAAAACTTCCAAAATACTCTTACACGGGCTTTATATTCTTCTTTTTTGAGATATTTTACAAGATAAGCTCTTCGTAGATTTTATGAAAGTTTTTGAGGAAGTATAAGAGAGGTTTGATAAATTGTGCAAAGGAGATAAGCAGTCTTTTATTTTAACAAGGTAAAATAATGCTTTATACAAAATAAAAAAATCTTCGTCTTTACAGACGAAGATTTCTAAATAAAATATTGCAGAATTTAAACTTTAAAGTGCTGCAAGGTTACCAGCGGCAAATTTTCCTGAACGACGATCTTGAAGAACATCATAAGAGATTTTTTGCCCTTCATTAAGACTGTTTAGACCTGAACGCTCGACGGCAGAAATGTGTACAAATACATCTGCACTACCATCGCTAGGCTGAATGAATCCGAAACCTTTTGTTGTATTAAACCACTTAACTGTTCCTGTAGACATAGGAAACTCCTTAGAATATATAATTATATTGAGCATTGAAGCTTTCATTTCTTCAATACGGTTGTAGATCGAAATTAGGTGGGAGAAGTTTCGTCGAAAGTGCAGATTGCACAGGAAAGAAAGTCACGTAACCGAAAATTCGATGAAACCTCTATAAAAGTTTTTAGAACAAAAAGCAAGTCTTAATCAATTTTTATATAAAGAAAAAATAAGAAAACAGTGTACATTTTGCTAAGTAGAAAAAAATTCAACTAAAATAACTTTGTAGTGAACGTACCTCAAGGTGCCTTTTTTTGAGTGCTTTGATCGCTTCTACGACGGCTTCGGCTCCAGCTATTGTTGTATAATAGGGAACATTTTGCATGAGTGCTGCATAACGTAATGATTTTGAGTCTGAGATGGCACTGGCAGTGCTAGTTGTATTAAAAATCAATTGAATTTGGCGATTACGAATAGCGTCTTCAATATGGGGGTGTCCCTCTAGAACTTTGTTAATTTTTTTTGCTTCAACGTGGTGTTCGGTGAGAAATTTTTGTGTTCCACTTGTGGCGACAACAGAAAAGCCAAGCTCAGTTAAACGTTTTACAGGATTTAAGATGCGTTTTTTATCTTCATCCCTTACAGAAACGAACAAAGTTCCCTCTTTAGGGAGTTTTACACCAGCTCCAAGTTGGGCTTTAGCAAAAGCAAGCGAAAATTCATAGTCAAGTCCCATAACTTCACCGGTTGAGCGCATTTCTGGACCAAGAAGTGTATCAACACCTGAAAAACGAGCAAAAGGAAATACTGCTTCCTTGACGGCAATATGTTGTTTTTTTTGCAAAGAAGGTAATCCACCATAAGCTTCAAGAGCATCATGAAGCGTTTCTCCTGCCATAATACGTGCAGCCATTTTAGCAATAGGGCGACCAATCGTTTTTGCAACAAATGGGACAGTACGTGAAGCACGGGGATTGACTTCTAAGACATAAATGGTGTCATCTTTTATAGCATATTGTACATTCATTAAGCCGCGAACATGAAGTGCTTGTGCTAATGCTTTGGTTTGGCGCTCTAATTCAGTAACTATTTTATTTGAGAGCGTATGGACTGGTAGAGAACATGCTGAATCACCAGAGTGGATACCAGCTTCTTCAATATGTTCCATAATACCAACGATTAGTGTTTCTTTGCCATCACATAGACAATCAACATCTACTTCAATTGCTTCTGTTAAATAGGTATCAAAGAGAAGCGGATTTTTACCAAGCAATATATTGATTTGTCCTGTTGTGTCGTTAGGATAACGGACTTTGATATCTTCTGAAATTAATTCAGGGACACTCTCAAGTAAATAATTTTGTAAGCTACGTTCATCACGAATAATTTGCATAGCACGTCCTCCTAAAACATAAGAGGGACGTACAACCAAAGGGAAGCCTAGTTCGTGGGCAATGAGGCGTGCTTGTTCAATGGAGTGGGCAATACCATTTTGAGGTTGTGTTAAATTAAGTTTAAATAACAGTTTTTGAAAGCGGTCTCTATCTTCTGCTAAGTCGATAGCGTCAGGTGAAGTACCTAGGATGGGGATATTGTGTTTTTCTAGAGCGCTTGCCAATTTCAAGGGTGTTTGTCCGCCAAATTGGACGATGACTCCAACCAAATCTCCTTTTTCCTGTTCTGCTTCTAAAATAGCGATAACGTCTTCTGTTGTTAAAGATTCAAAGTAAAGGCGATCAGAGGTATCATAGTCGGTTGAAACTGTTTCAGGATTACAGTTAATCATAATCGCTTCAAATCCTGCATCACGCAGTGCAAAAGCAGCGTGGCAGCAACAGTAATCAAATTCAATACCTTGCCCAATGCGGTTTGGTCCACCGCCTAAAATAGCAATTTTTTTGCGTTCAGAAACGTGTGCTTCCGAGTGCTCTACACCTGCAAAGGGAACTTCATATGTTGAATACATATAGGCTGTAGGAGAAGAAAATTCAGCGGCACAAGTATCAATCCGTTTGAAGACGTGTTTAACATTCAGTGATTTACGTAAAGCTGCGATATAATCGGGTTCTTTCCCTGTAAGGGAGGCTAATCGCGCATCTGAAAAGCCCATAGCTTTTAACATACGTAAATTATCTGCGTCTTGGGGTAATCCATGAATGCGGATACGCTGCTCCATTTCAATGATGGAGGCTATTTGTTCTAAAAACCACGGATCAATTTTGCTAATTTGGTGAATCTCATTTAAGGGTAAGCCTGTGCGCATGGCTTGAGCAATATAGCGTAGACGATCAGGGCTTGGTATGGCAATGGCTGAGCGTATAGAACTTTTTTCATCACCTTCAGCATGCTCTGGAATCACAATTTCATCAAGACCCGTAAGCCCTGTTTCAAGTCCACGGAGTGCTTTTTGTAACGATTCTTGAAAAGTGCGTCCAATTGCCATGACTTCTCCTACAGATTTCATCGCAGTTGTGAGGACAGGTGATGAACCGGGAAATTTTTCGAACGCAAAACGAGGAATTTTTGTCACAATATAGTCAATAGAAGGTTCAAATGATGCTGGTGTTGCACCACCCGTGATATCATTTTTTAATTCATCAAGTGTATAACCAACAGCCAGTTTAGCCGCTACTTTGGCAATGGGAAACCCCGTTGCTTTTGAGGCAAGCGCTGAAGAGCGAGAAACACGCGGATTCATTTCAATAACAATGAGGCGCCCATTTTCAGGATTGACAGCAAACTGTACATTGGATCCCCCCGTTTCAACACCAATTTCTCGCAAAACAGCAATCGAAGCATTACGCATACATTGATATTCTTTATCGGTTAAGGTGAGAGCAGGTGCTACAGTGATCGAATCACCGGTATGAATCCCCATTGGATCAATGTTTTCAATAGAACAAACGATGATACAGTTGTCGTTCTTATCACGAACAACTTCCATCTCATATTCTTTCCACCCTAAAACACTTTCTTCAATTAATACTTCTGTTGTTGGTGAAGCTTCAAGCCCACGTTCAATAATTTCATAGAATTCAGAGCGGTTATAAGCGATTCCACCACCAGTTCCACCAAGGGTGAATGAAGGACGAATAATAGCTGGAAGCCCAACAACATCAAGAGCTTGAACTGCTTTTGCTGTTGCATGAGCGATATAATGTTGTTTGCGATCAGCTTCGGTATGTCGCCAGTTGCGCTCAAGTTCTTCGAGTGCTTTGTCAAGCGCAGCACCAGAAAGTTTTGCTTTAAGTTCAGCACACGTTTTTGCGTGTTGTTGGCGATTTTCTTCTTTCAGTTCTGTTGCATTGGCTAACATAGAGCGTGGCGTTTCCAAACCGATTTTTGCCATCGCTTGGCGGAATAAAGCACGATCTTCAGCTTTATCAATAGCATCAGCATTGGCTCCTATCATTTCAACATGATAGCGGTCTAGAATACCCATACGCTTTAATGATAAAGCAGTATTGAGGGCTGTTTGTCCTCCCATAGTGGGCAAAAGGGCATCGGGACGCTCGTGAGCAATAATTTTGGCAACTATTTCAGGAGTAATGGGCTCTATATAAGTTGCATCAGCTAGATCTGGATCTGTCATAATCGTGGCAGGATTAGAATTTACCAAAATAATTCGGTAACCTTCTTCTTTTAATGCTTTACAGGCTTGAGTGCCTGAATAATCAAATTCACATGCCTGACCAATGATAATAGGTCCTGCTCCGATGATAAGAATAGATTTTATATCTGTGCGTTTGGGCATGACTTTTTCCTATGACAAATATCTGTGTGTGATTGTTGCGGGCAAAATATTTTAGTTCTGAGGCTACCGTCATTTTATAAGTTAAGTGAAAAAGAAAGTAAGCATTAAAATACCTTTTCCATGCTTTTTTTCATAAAATTGAAGATAAATTTCTTTTTTGAGTTGAGTCATCTCGTCAGTTTATCAAAAGTATGACCTTTGATAAAAAATAATAACAGTGCTCCAACAAATTAGAATATTCAAGCATACTGTGGAGCATAAAAAGCCGGAACATCTTTCCAATCCATTGCCGGCATACTTTCTTTGTGTTTTATGACGTTTTTTGCTTAAGAGAGCACGCGCTTTTTCTGTTGCTTGTAAAACATAAGCTATTATTTATGGTTCGATGGGATTTCGTAAAATAAAATGGGAAGCTTATCGTGTTGTTCCGTAAAATACTGCCGTTTAGAGTTGTGATATAAGGTATGAAAATTTACCACATTAAGGTGTTTTTGTTAGAGTGTATGATAGAATTCAGAGCAGGATTTGTCTGTAGAGAGCTTATGAAATAAACCATATCAAATGGGTTCAGTTGGAATCTGTTATATAAAAAGCAAGATTGTTGATAGATCAGCTCTGGTCGAAGTTTCCGTCTTAGGGTAGGAAGAAAGTCAATCTATGTATCTTTCCATTTCATAAAAAGGTGAGAGTGTATTTAATACAATGGCTAAGGAGATAATTTCAGAATGATTTTGTTTGTTTTTAAAAGATAGTGAATACTCTCCCTTTACTTTATGGATGATGTTCAAAACTTTTTAAAATATAAAGAAGGCTAAAATGCTGAATATTTCCCAAACGAGAGTATTCTGTCTGAAAGATGTATCAATAGGAAAGCTTTTGGTGGCTAGGTCTCAAAAAGGGATTTGTCATATAGCGTTAGGAGACACTATAGAGCAATTATTACAGGAGTTTACGATACGCTTTGGTGATGTACAACAAGTTGTAGGTGACAATACATTTAAGAGAGAAGTTGCCCATATTATAGCCATGATAGAAACACCTAAGCTGGTAAAAAAATATAATTTTCCCTTAGATATAAATGGTACAGTTTTTCAACGACAAGTATGGGCAGTATTATGTGATATACCATGTGGTGAAACAATTTCATATGAGATCTTAGCATGCCGTATTGGTATGCCGAAAGCTTTTCGTGCCGTTGCTCATGCCTGTGCACGTAACGAATTGGCTATTATCATTCCGTGTCATCGTGTTGTGCGTAAAAATGGTTTTATTTCAGGGTATCGTTGGGGGGAAAAACGGAAACAGATTTTACTACAACGGGAACAAAATGGAAAAATTTAACTTTGTGTGATGGGCATTATAATCGTTACAGTTGTTCCTTTCATTTCTTTTGAAGTAATTTCAAGTTTTCCTTTGTGGAGTTCTAGCAAGGAGCGTGAAATGGCTAATCCAAGACCTGAGCCCGTATGAGATTTAGTGAGCTGATTTTCGACTTGTTCAAAAGGTTGCCCAAGTTTTTTAATTGCTGATTGGGGAATACCAACGCCTGTATCTGTAATTTTAAAAATAAGGTTATTTTTTTTCTTGAAAGCGCAGACATCAATATTTCCGCCAGAAGGCGTAAATTTAACGGCATTAGAGATGAGATTAAGGAAAATCTGTTTCATTGCACGACCATCAACTTCAGCATGAAGTTCTGGGGTAATGTTTGTTGTAACAACAATATTTTTTTCTTGAGCTTGAGGTGTTAGTGTTCGTACTGCTTCACTAATGATGGGCTCAAGATCGGTATTTTTACAATCAAGCGTAAATCTTCCTGCTTCGATTTTTGACATATCAAGGATGTCATTGATAAGGGTTAGAAGATGGGTTCCTGAATTGTAAATATCATGCATATATTCCTTATAGCGTTGTGAACCAAGAGGACCAAAAGTCGATTGCAACATGATATCTGAAAAACCAAGAATAGCATTCAGAGGCGTGCGCAATTCATGAGACATATTGGCTAAAAATTCTGATTTAGCCTTATTAGCACTTTCGGCGCGTTCTTTTTCTGCTTTCAGACTTTTATTAAGTTTTTCAACTTCTGTTGCGCGTTGTTGAGCACTCCCTCGCGCGCGCTTGAGTTCTTGAATGAAAGAGAAAAGACGCCTTTCACTGTCTTCAAATTTTTCCTGTTGTTGTTTAAGCTCAGAAATGTCAGTACCAATACAAACCAATCCTCCATCTTGGGTTCGTCGTTCGTTAATTTTGAGCCAACAACCATCTGCCGTTTGGCGAATACTGGTTAAGTTACCAGTACCATCATCTTTAAGGGGATATTCACTGAGTGCAGGGCGTGCCATGGCTTCGACGGTTGCACGTTGGATACCTGATTGGAGAATTTGTTTAGGAATAGCGGCATATTCGCAAAATTTGCTGTTGGACATGACTAAACGTCCTTCAGCATCCCACAAGACGAAAGATTCTGAAATGTTTTCAATCGCATCACGGATACGAAGGTCGGCTTGCGCTGTTTGTTCAGCCAATTGTTGCTGTTCACTAATATCGAAGGAAATACCAACCAAATGGGGTTCTTCTTCTTCAGTAACTTCGGCACGAATGCGCATCCATACATAATGACCATCAGCATGACGCATAGGAACGTTAATATCGATATGCTTTTTTTTACCGCTCATTAATTCCTGAGCAAGGTCAAAAAAATTCGCATCATTTGGATTGATAATGGCGCTAATTTGGGAAATTGAGAGCAATGCATCTTGAGGGACATAGCCGAGCATTTCGTACATTGCTCGTGACCAGTAGACGCGTCCACTTGCCATATTCCAATCCCATAGTCCACAGCGTCCACGCATCATTGCCATATCAATACGGTTTTGAATTTTTTCTGAAACAAGATCTGTTTTGCGTGCTCGTACAATTTGGTTGTAATAAGCATAAAGAAGAGCAAGGATAACGCCACTAGTTCCAATGAACATGGTTATATTTAACGAGAGAGCTTTCCGCCATTCCATGTAAATATGTTGCATTTTTTCACTGATGAATACCCCATATTGTCCATTTTCTGTTTGCTGAAAGGAAGCGAGAGCAGGAATATCTTTTCCTATTGTAATTTTCATGATTCCAGCATGTTTTCCTAGAGCTTGTAAAGTAATGCTTTCAGAGGTAAAATTCTGTAAGGGTTTTCCTAAGACAATCTCGGAACTTGATGAAGCTAGGACATTGCCTTTTTGATCGACAATAGCAATAACAGCGCTGGTTTTTATAAAACCTTTGTTACGAAAATTAGTCAGGATATTTTGTAAATGATTATGAGAAAGAGCAGCAGCTTTTCCTTGTCGAGTGGCGGCAAGTAAGTCACGGTCGATTGTATTGGTAATATGAGAAGCTAAGAGAGCGATGGTAGAATGCGTGTTTTTATCAATTGTGTTGCGCCAATCATAGATTGATAGGAAACGGATTGCTGCTAGTATAACAAGAAATGCAAGAATTACAAATGGGAGTGAACGTCGCAGCCAAGGTTCAATAAAAAGAAGTTTTTTATAGGCAGAACCAGAAAACAGATTGGTACGCTCTGTCCGCTCCTTGCGACTTTGAGCGCTTGATTTTGAATCAGCATACACCTCCCTTGGCGCATTATATGCGTCCAATTTAGCCATCTCGCGTTCCTTTAATTCTGGAATAATGTGATTTAAAAACTGCTTCGATATTCATAGTAACCCCATCGAGTGCAATGAATCAAAACAGGAGTCTTCTGTCCAGTCTTTTTTTAAAAAAAAATAATTTTACTTTTATGATTTTGGAATATGAAAAGAAAAAAGTACTTTAAACGTGATCTATAAACAGGCTTAGATTGCCTGTTTATAGATTTAATGATGATCGAATAGTTTATAGAATTTATTTTAAAAAATATTATAGCATATTGATTTAAAATAATTTTTTGTTTCAAGTAAGCAGACGGTTGATGATATCAGCAACATCGCTTGATAATTTTGGCGCAGCAGCAATCATTTTTAATTCAGTTTCAAGTTTTTGTTGTCGAATAGGTTCTAATTGTCGCCAAGAGCGCATCATTGTTAATAATCGTGAAGCAAGCTGTGGATTTTTTTTGTCAATTTCCAAAATAACTTGGCAAAGAAAATGATAAGATGCTCCATCCATCCTGTTAAAGCCCGTGAGATTGTTAGAGGCAAAAACACCGATTAGAGAACGTACACGATTAGGATTATCTTGTGAAAACAGCGGATGTTGCATGAGCTTTTGAACATTCTCGAGTGTTGATGTGCCAGCAACCATTGCTTGAATAGAAAACCATTTATCCATGACCAAAGGGTCATTCTGATAGCTGTTTTCAAAATCATTTAAGGCATTTTGTGCCTGCTCATTTTCATTAAAACGCTTCACGAGAACAGCGATACTCGCCATACGGTCAGTCATATTATCAGCTGTTGCATACTGTATAGCAGCTCGATTTGGATTGGCTTCAGCAATGGAAAGGTAATCCAGTATGATATTCTTTAATGCTCGCTTTCCAGCTTGTGCAGTGTTTGGTGAATAGGGCTCTTGGGTTTGCATTTGTCCATAGAGTTTTGTTAAGAGCTCTTGGTGAGTTTGTGCAAGTGAAACTAAAAACTGATTGCGGACATAATGAATACGATCTGGGTCAATATTTTTACCGATTGTATGAGCAAGCTCAACTTCACTAGGTAAATTTAAACAGAAGGCACGAAATTCAGGCTCTAAGGTTTCATCTGTTATGATCGTTTCAATCAGCTTTAGCAAAGCAGAAGGGAGTGTTGCTTTTTCTTGTGTTTTATCTTGAATGCTTTGAATCAAAGCTTGCGTCATTAAATGATTAAGAGATTGCCAGCGATTGATGTGATTGTCATCATGTTGTGCAAGAAAAATAAGTTCTCTTTCATTGAATGGAGTGTGTAGAATGATTGGTGCTGAAAAGTCTCGCAGCAGTGATAAAACGGGTTTTTCACGCAGTCCCTTTAATGTAAAGGTTTGGCTTTCCTTGGATAAAAGCATAACATCTGATTGAATATTTGTATCTGCTTCATAGGTGAGGTTTTCTCCGTTAGGTCCTAACAAGCTAAATACGATAGGGATAAGCATAGGCTTTTTTGTATTTTGTTGTGGGGTTGCGGGAATATGTTGCTTTGCATGAATTGTTAAAACACCATCGCTATAATGACTATCGATTTCTACATTGGGTGTTCCTGCCTGTTCATACCATAGCATGAATTGGGAGAAGTCTTGACCAGACACTTCAGCAAAACAGGTAATAAAATCTTCAATTGTACAAGCTTGTCCATCATGACGTTGAAAATAAAGATCAGTGCCTTTACGAAAAAGAGTAGGACCTAAAATAGTCCGTATCATGCGAACAACTTCAGCACCTTTTTCATAAACAGTTGTTGTGTAAAAATTATTAATTTGGCTATATTGACGAGGACGCACAGGATGCGCAAGAGGTCCTGCATCTTCTGCAAATTGCGTTGCTTTTAATGCTTTTACATTTTCAATTCGCTGTAGGCTGCGTACATTTTGATCTGATGAAAATTCCTGATCACGATAAACAGTGAATCCTTCTTTTAAACAGAGTTGAAACCAATCGCGACAGGTAACACGATTACCGCTCCAATTATGGAAATATTCATGTGCAATGACACGTTCAACATTTCTATAATCCTGATCGGTTGCTGTTTCAGGATCGACAAGAACATATTTATCATTAAAAACGTTAAGGCCTTTGTTTTCCATTGCTCCCATATTAAAGTCGGAAACAGCAACAATATTGAAAACATCAAGATCATATTCGCGCCCAAAACATTGTTCATCCCAACGCATGGAACGTTTAAGAGCATCCATTGCATAGGTTGCGCGTTCGGTTTTTCCTTTTTCTACATAGATACCAAGCTCGATACGTCGTCCAGATACAGTTGTAAAATGGTCTTCTAACTTATCAAGATCTCCACCTACTAAAGCAAAGAGATAAGATGGTTTGGGATAAGGATCTTCCCAAATGGCAAAATGGCGATTATTTTCTAAAGTTCCTGTTTCCACCAGATTACCATTTGAAAGCAAGATTGGGATTGTTTGGGTATCTGCTTCAATTTTCACTCTATAGGTAGAAAGAACATCTGGGCGGTCGTAAAAATAAGTAATACGACGAAAACCTTCCGATTCGCATTGTGAGCAATAAACACCATTTGAAAGATAAAGCCCCATAAGTTGGCGGTTGCTTTCAGGATTCAGTTCCGTAACCAATTTCAATGTAAAAGGAACCGTTGGTGGCGTTGTAATTTCTAAACGTGAAGGCGTCACTTTATAAGTGTTTGGGGCTAATATCTCATCATTAATAGAAACGGAAATTAAAGTAAGATCATCACCAGAAAGAACAAGAGGTGTTAATTCTTTTGTATCGTGACGGGATTCAATAGACAATATGGCTGTAACATAGGTTTTTGTCGGTGCTAATTGGAAAGAAAGTTGTGTTTTAGGGATAACGTAAGGGGTTGGTTGGTAGTCTTCCAAACGATAAATAGATGTTATTGGCTGTTTCATAGTTTTTTCCCATTTGTATTTTAAGAGTTAAAGAAGGGTGTGTTAATTTTAGAAGCAATATAGGATTAAAGAATTACAAAAGGCTGTCGAGGCGATTTTTTACTTCTAAGAAGTCTATCCATGTAAGCTTCTTTTGACTAGGGGTTCTAAGAAGGTAAGCTGGGTGGAAAGTTGGCATAACAGGTATTTTTATATTATCCTCGCTTTCATAGATATGCCATTTCCCTCTTGTTCGGATAATCCCATTTTGAGATCCAGTAAGAAACTGTGCAGCAACGCCTCCTAGTGCTATAAGAACACGAGGACGCGCTAAATAAATGTGCCGTTCAATAAAAGGGCGGCACAAGGCAACTTCTCTTGGTGTTGGTGTACGATTTCCTGGCGGACGCCAAGGAATAGTGTTGGCAATGTAAACATTATTTCTTGTTAAGCCAATTGATGCGAGGATTTTATTAAGCAACATCCCGGCTTTTCCCACAAAAGGAATTCCTTGTATATCCTCGTCTCGTCCTGGTGCTTCGCCTATAAGCATCAGGGGGCTTCCTGCTGTTCCATCTGAAAAACAGGTATTTTTTGCTGTCAATTTTAATGAACAGCCATTAAATGCAAGGAGAGCAGATTTTAATTCATCAAGTGTCTTTGCATTTTTTGCACTCTCTATAGCTGTGGATTCATTTTGTATAGTCCTAGAGTTATGCAGCTGATGATGATCTAATTTTACGGTTGGAGATGTTTTGGGAGATGCTTGTTGATTATGAGAAATGTTCACGACAGATATTAATTTTCTCTCTGAACAAGCAGACTGCTTAAAACGATCAATAGGAAAATCTGTCAGAACGGCATCCGCACCACTTTCTTTATAAAAGTTTAAGAGTTCTTCATAGGAAATTGAGCATGGTGTTTGATTTAACATTTTATTTTTTCTAATGATCTAGCGATTATAGATCAAACAAAATTATCCTTCAAGTTTTATTAAATGTATTCGCTAGCCATTAATGTATAAGAACGCTGATAGGATTCTCTCTTTTCACAAAAAAGGCAAATCGTAAAATGCGAATGTTCGCGATTATATGCATCTTTAAATGTATAATTTGTTTAAATTGCGTTATTTCAACTTTTTAAACAGACTAAACTCACTCATACTAAAAGAATTTTTTACTGAATGCAAGTGGTGTGATAATATTTTTTATCATTATATTCTATATTTAATACTTAATGAAAGTGAATTTTGTAGTATTTTATTTATAAAATAAAGTATAAATTTTTATTATTATATTTTTTAAATAATTTTTATTAAAAAATAAATATATTAATGAATATATAAATATTACTTTTATATGAGAAAAATACTAAGACATTATAAACTATTTTTACAATGGGTTAAAAGCAATGTGTGGATATATTCTTTTGCTTTTTTTACAGCTGAAATGAGAGGTTCATTTAATGCTAAATGCGCTGCAATAGCGCTTGAGAGAATGCAACCTGTTCCTCGCATTGTTCCTTTTAAACGTGGAGTAGAGATATTTATGACTTCAGTTTTGTCAATGAAGCTATCAATTGCAAGAGGACCCTCCGCATGTCCCCCTTTTACTAAAATAGAGCGAGCTCCCAATGACAAAAGTTTTTTTGCTTGTTGTATTGCTTGCTTATCATGAGATGCCAATGGACTTTGGCTAAGAAGAGCGAGTTCTTCTCTATTCGGTGTTAAAAGATCAACATGAGGAAGCAGTTTATTGATCATCGTGTCGATGATTGTTTCCGTTATTAGTTTTCCTCCTGATGAAGCGACAAGTACAGGGTCCCAAATAACTGGAACATGGGGATAGTCTTTGAGTACGTTACAGATTGCTGCTATAATTGCTTTTGTCCCCGTCATACCGATTTTTATTGCGCTTATTGGATTTGCTTCTAGGGCAGCACGCATTTGCGCAGCGACGAGGTCTCCACGCATTGCAATGATTTCGACAACGCGATTATCATCTTGTACGTTAACACAAGTAATTGCTAAATTTGCTTTTATTTGAAAATGTGCAGAGGTTTCTATATCACGAACAATACCAGCACCTCCTGTTGGATCAGTGCCCGCAACAATAAGAATAGAAGGTATCAACGCCATGTTTGTGTCACTTTTATCCACTGCTGTACACGCTCTTCTGGTTTTTTATGGAGGATAATATCAGTCACAACAGCAGCACTATTTGCTCCTGCTTTTAAAACACCCACTGCGCGTTCTGGTGTTAAACCACCAATACCCACCAAAGGTAAAGCACCAATCCGCTTTCTCCATTGTTTGATTTTTTCTAGTCCTTGCGGCATCCATTTCATTTTTTTTAAGATTGTCGGATAAATAGGACCAAGTGCAATATACTCAGGATTAGCAGAGAGTGCGATATCCAATTCATGTTCATCATGTGTACTAAGACCAACTTTTATACCACTTTTACGAATTGCATGAAGATCAGCATTGCTTAGGTCTTCTTGTCCCAGATGAATAAAATTACACTTTTCATCAATTGCTATTTCCCAATGATCATTAATAATTAATTGTGCTCCCAATTTATTGCATATGTTTTTTGCACGCTTGATATGTTGACGGATTAGTTGTTGATTTTCATGTTTCATACGCAATTGTACGAGCTTGATACCAAGAGGAAGCAAACGTTCAATCCAATCAGCGTTATCAACGATGAGGTAAAATGGATCCAGTTTCATGAAAATACCGCTTTTCCAATGATTGGTGTTGAAGGGACTGCTACATTGCGTGCTTCGATCATGCCAGCTTTATATCCCATACGTCCTGCTTGAACAGCTTTAGAAAATGCTTCAGCCATCAAAACAGGATCACCTGCTTTAGCAACTGCGGTATTAAGCAGTACTGCATCATAACCGAGTTCCATCGCAATGGCGGCATGTGATGGGCGTCCAATGCCGGCATCAATAATAAGAGTAGCATCAGGAAGGTAAGCACGGATAGAACGCAATCCATCAGTATTATGAGGTCCTTTGGCAGAACCAATAGGAGCACACCAAGGCATAATAACACGGCAACCAATGTCAAAAAGTTTTTCAGCAACAATGAGATCATCCGTTGTATAGGCAAAAATTTTGAAACCTTCATTGTTTAAAATTTGAGCAGCTTCGATTAAGGAAAAAATATTTGGCTGTAAGGTATCTGAATTACCGATAATTTCGAGTTTAATCCAAGCCGTTTTAAAAAGATCTCTTGCTAATTGCGCTGTGGTTACGGCCTCTTTAACAGTATAACAACCAGCAGTATTAGGAAGCACTGTTACCCCAAGTTCTTGAAGAAATTTCCAAAATTGTCCACCTTGTTTTCCACCTGCAGTTTCACGGCGCAAGGAAACAGTTACAATTTCCGTATTCGATTTATGAATAGCATCACGAAGGATTGCTGGTGAAGGATATTGCGCTGTACCTAATAGAAGACGGGAAGAGAATTGTCGTCCATAAAGATTCAGCATAATTTTAGCCTCCTTGCATTGGGCTTAAAATTTCAATTTTATCTCCTTCATGCAAGACAAATTGGCTTCGTGCATCTATGGGAACAACTTCAGCGTTAACAGCAGTTGCAAGCCAATTTCCTTCATACCCCAATTCTTCAAGCAAGAGACCGAGAGTCATAACCTCTGTTTGGACTGTTTCACCATTAACAAATATTTGCATGTTTTATTCCAATGCCAATTCCATTGCTCGTTTTGCCATTTCTGGAGACAACAGAAAACCATGTCTATAAAATCCATTAATAGAAATAAAGTTACCATCTTTATGCACAGAAGGGAAGTTATTAGGATAACATGGACGAACACCAACGCCAGATTCAATAATTTCTGCTTCAGCAAAAGCAGGATGTAAAGTATAAGCCGCGTTGAGCAGTTCCATCATTGATCTTACAGAGATTGCACCATCAAAGTCACTTTCAATCATCGTTGCACCAATCATAAAAATATTATCTTGTCGAGGTACAATGTAGAGAGGAAACCGTGGGTGAAGAAGACGAATTGGACGCGAAATTTTAATATCGGTGCAGCGCACGAGAAGCATTTCGCCGCGTACGCCCCGTATATTTTTATCTTTTCCTAAACGTGCTATTCCTGTCGCATCAATAACAATATCAAAATTTTTTTCAGCTATTTCTACATCAACAAAACAGGCTCCATTGTTGAGAAGCTTTTCTTTTAAAGTCATAAGTGCTTTGCGAGGATCAATATGGGCTTCATTTTCATAAAAGAGTGCACAGTTAAAACGTTCCGCAAGATCTGGTTCAAGATGAGCTATTTCTGTATTATCTACGGTTTTGTGATTATGCGTACGCACAGAAAATCGTTCAAGCTCTCCTCTATCTCGTGTAGGTGCAACCACTAAAGTGCCTTTTTGTATGACAAGGTTTGGGAGCGTTTTACGCCACCATTGTATAGCTTGTACACCAAGATCTTCAACAATTTGTTCTGCACTTTCCCTTTCACAGTAAGGTGCAAGCATTCCTCCTGCATACCAACTAGCACTTCCTATAGGTGAATGAGGGGGGGCCGATACAGTAACAGAAGCACCTTTTTGCTGTAACATAAAGGCAACTGTTAAGCCGCCTACACCTGCACCTTTGATAAGAATGTTCTTCAACTATTTACTTTCTTTTTTTGAGGAGGAACAATTTCCATATAAAGGTCACCATTTTTCTGATATTTTTCGGCCATGGCGATCATACCTTCCCCTTTTGTTTTTCTTATTGCAGCTGCCTCACGAATATCATGGGAAATACGCATAGAACAGAATTTTGGTCCACACATGGAACAAAAATGCACTAATTTATGGGCTTCTTTAGGCATTGTCTCATCGTGAAAGGCACAGGCTGTTTCTGGATCAAGAGAAAGGTTAAATTGATCATGCCATCTAAAATCAAATCGTGCACGCGAAAGAGCATTATCGCGCAATTGTGCTCTAGGTAAACCTTTAGCAAGGTCAGCGGCATGAGCAGCAATTTTATAAGTGATCACACCAGTTTTTACGTCATTCCTATCGGGGAGTCCTAGGTGTTCTTTAGGTGTTACATAACACAACATAGCAGTTCCAAACCATCCAATCATAGCGGCACCAATTGCTGATGTAATATGGTCATAACCAGGAGCAATATCCGTTGTAAGAGGTCCCAAAGTATAAAAAGGCGCCTCATGACAAAGATCTAATTGTTGCTCCATATTTTCTTTAATTTTGTGCATTGGGACATGTCCTGGTCCTTCAATCATAACCTGTACATCCTTTTTCCAAGCAATTTTTGTCAATTCTCCCAAGGTTTTAAGCTCTGCAAATTGGGCTTCATCATTGGCATCGGCAATAGAGCCAGGGCGTAATCCATCCCCCAATGAAAGAGAGATGTCATACGTGCGTGCAATATCACAAATTTCATCAAAATGTTCATAGAGAAAGCTTTCTTTGTGATGATGGAGACACCATTTTGCCATAATAGAACCGCCTCGTGAAACAATACCTGTTACACGATCAATGGTCATAGGAATAAATGGTAATCTTAATCCTGCGTGAATGGTAAAATAATCAACACCTTGCTCTGCTTGCTCAATAAGGGTATCACGGAAAATATCCCATGTTAAGTTTTCGGCAATACCCTGTACTTTTTCGAGTGCTTGATACAGAGGAACAGTCCCGATGGGCACAGGAGAATTTCGAATAATCCATTCACGAATATTGTGAATATTTCGACCTGTAGAAAGATCCATAACTGTATCTGCTCCCCAGCGAATGGCCCAAACCATTTTATCAACTTCTTCTTCCATAGATGAAGTTACTGCTGAATTGCCAATATTAGCATTAATTTTAACACGAAAATTACGCCCAATAATCATGGGTTCGCACTCTGGATGATTAATGTTTTGTGGAATAATGGCGCGTCCACAAGCAATTTCATTGCGCACAAATTCCGCAGTATAAATTTCTGGTATTGATCCAGCAAATGTTTCATTTGATGGTACATTCTGCCGTTCTTTTACTACTAATCCTTCATTTTCTCGTATAGCCACATATTCCATTTCTTCGGTAATAATGCCTGCGCGTGCGTAAGCCATTTGTGTAATTGCTTTGCCATTTTTTGCTCGTAAAATAGAACGTTTTTGCTTAAAGGCTGGAGTAAGGTTTTTATCAGAAGTCAATCCATTATCTTCAGGTTTAACTAATCGTGCAGGATAAGTTTCAGTATCATCCCGCTTAGAGAGCCAAGGCAAGCTAATTGCTGGCAGGCCTTTTGTAATATCAATGATCATATCTTTATCTGTGTAGGGGCCAGAAGTATCGTAGACGTTTAAAGGTTTTTCACCACTGCCATCAGCCAGTGAAATTTCACGCAATGGTACGCGCACATCAGAAAAGAGAAGGCTCTGTTGATAAATTTTGCGTGAAGCGGGAAAGGGGCTACAACTGATTGATGGAGTATTTTTCTGCACAAACTTTTTCCTTATAGACACGGAGTTCAAAAATAGGTTGCGATGTTAATGGAGTTACGATGTTAATGGAGATGTATTCAAATTATCAATCACGAGCATTCAGATGAATAGGGATAGTATTGCTTTGTAGCAAAGAAAACCCAATACAGCTCAAGAAAAGTTATTTTGAAAAACTGATACAATATCTATTCTAATATTTGCATGCCTCCTCCCACTTGAAGTATTTTTGTTAATACGAATATGGTTGGCTTAAATATCTATATTGTCAATCATAAAAATATATTTTAAACGATTTTGGTGTGTTTTTAAGAGTGAAAATAGATATTATGAAGTGATAAACTATGATATTGAAGCTTTTATAAACCAGAATAAAGTTAAAAACGGATTATCAGGGAAAAGTAGATAGTTTATGGCTTTGATTGAGATTTTTTTCATATTAAAATAATAACTCAGAATACCATAAGATCCTCTCATCATATATCTTTTCGTATAAAAACACTTCCTTGCACGTCATAAGTGGGAGCGTATGGGGCAAAGCACTTGAAGAAAGGAAGCCAAATGTCATTTAATGAACATTCTAAGAGTGAGGCTGTCAAAACGTGGGAGCCAACAAAATGTATGATGGATTCCACTTGTATCTTCAAAAGCTTAAAGCTGATGATCTATAATGGCTTGCTATTGTATCATTGACGTGCGCTGTCGTAAAATGAAAGGAGTATATTTTGAGCAATATTTCTTAAAAAGTGCGTAATATGCAATATCATTATATTTTGTTTGGGGCATTCTATTCTTCATGAGGGGGATGTTCCCATTAAGAATGCGATAAACAAAAGCGGGAAACAATACCTAATCTTTATTATTAAAAATAATATTGTCTTGAATCTTTTGAAAATTGTGAAGATGAATAAAAAAATAACGATAAAAATGGACGTTGGCTTTTCATATGAAGATTTCACCAACACTTTTAAATAGTTGGAAGAGAAAGGAAAGCAAAAGGATGTATCTTAGCACAAAAGTATACGTAAATTCATTTAAGAGCCATATGATATCGTGCAACAATATTTACAGATAAAAAATAACTAATTATGTGTTATATGCAAGAAAAACTTACTACTTATAATGTAATTATCTTATTATTATTATAAAACAAGATAAAAATTGAATAAATTTGCGGAAAAACAATTTTTGAATAAGTAGGGAATTATGAGGAAGAGTAACCAAATTCCCACTAATATTACTGTTATTAACAGTGTTATAAATGGTAGCCATATAAAAGCTGCAGCTATACAGCCAGAGATGATTGGTACACTCCATAGATAGGCAAATGCGCCAACAAGGTCTTCATCGATAAATGCATCAGAGAATTCTTTATTTGGAGTACCATAGCATTTTATAATCGCTTTGCATTGTCCCACTCACATCATAAAACTCGTTATGCACATTATGAAGGATATAAAAACAGCTTGTTTTTTAGGTCTTGTTCAAAAAAACATATTTAAGTAGTGCGACTGCGCTAAATAACGAAGAAAATGCTGGAAGGAATAGAAAAGAACACCTAAAATATTCTTTTTTCCATTCTACTGTAACGATTTTAAGCATCCCGCCCCAATGAAAAGATTGTAAACAAAAATCCTAATATACTACATACGATAAGATCTCCAAAACTCATATTTTCATCTTTCTTTTTGTGTGTTTATTTTGTGGATTCATCAATATATTCATATCAATACGTATTATATCTTTTGTAGAGTAGATCACATTTCATTCATGTATGGTAAGATTATGTATAGCGTTATACATCTATAACGTCTGAAATTACTGGTTTTTTTATTACCTAAAGAAAATATTTCTTACATTAGAAAATATAGCAATAGCTTCAAAAACAGTAAAGAATAATCCCATCTAGAGCTGGTAAAGGCGTGTAAAGGGTGTAGCTAATAAATGATGTGTATTTTAAAAGGAAGATAGAAGTTAAAGGTGCAGAGAACACTGAAAATAAAGTCGGTAATGAGTGGAGGGGATATTCTATTTGGAAAAAACAAGCCATGGATAGTCCAATTGTCTGGCTACTTATGCAAGATTTTGTAAGGTGTTTTCTTTGATAGTTAAGGGTATAGCAAGTGTTAAATCGATGGAGCGTATTTTTTGTTTGGATTGATGAAGCAGATGAGTTAGAAAAACAGTTTAGAGAATGCTTTTTGATATTGCCATGAATTAAAAAGAACACCAATAATTGCAAGATGTTGTTTAGAATGATTTATTGTTCTTGCAAAAAAGATATACATATAATAATATATAGAGGCAGGTGTGCTAAGTGTGGGAGGGGAAAAGTTGGTTATGGGGCGTTTAAAAAACAAGGATATTGTTCATAAAAATTGGGGGAGGGCGCTAGGTTATGCTTTTTAATTTTTTCCGGATCGGATACAACCTTCAAATTTTGTGAAGGTGTGTGATATTTAATATTTCAAAGTATTTTATTTCCAGTTTAATGAAAGTGTGGAGCAAATGTCCATATTGAATATATTCTCTGTGATACATTTAGATTGAACAAAAGCTTATTCAAAAAAACATTGGTGCTAATCTTGTGACACAATTTCAGAAATCAATTGAATAAAATAGAACAAAGTATCTGCATGTGAATAAAAACATAATGAAGCATGCAAAAAATTTGAAGCTAATTTTTAAAGTTTTAATACAAATGATAGCCAAAAGATAGAATTTCTTTGTTTAAAATATATGGTATAAAATATCGACGAGATAGATTTAAACTATTGAAAAAAATAAAAAAAGATAATGTTTAAGTCAGAAACTTTCTATGTAGATGATAAGTTATTACATTCAGTAATGGTTATATGAAATCCATAATAAGAAAAATTTTGGAAGTATTTATAAATTTTGCAACAAGATGCAAGATTGAAAAAATAATTATATAACAACAGCAAAGCAACAAAACAAGATATTAAGTAACATCAGATGAGGTGGTTACATTATACATTAGAAGAGAAAGCATTAATACTAATGTTATGAAAAGCGTCTGGTGAATTTAGGTTATAAAATTGGAAGGAGTGAAGAGAGATAAAATGCGTAAATAAGGATGGTGCAGTGGTTATGATGTACCAATAAACAGCGGCAGCACATTTTAGTGCACAGAACGAGAAGTTGTTAGAAAAACTATGAAAATAATGGGGGATTTAAAATGTCTAATATCTATGATTGGTCTCTAAAGGCTGATGAAAATGCTTATTCAGATAGTATCATTAATTGGGCAGAAGGACAGCCGCCTAGTTCTGTTAATGATAGTGCACGGGCGATGATGCAGCGTGTGCGCGAATATCTTGCAGATAATGGTGGATCTATTAATTCAAGCTTTATAGTAAATTTGGAAGATAAAACAACATTAATTACCTTAAAGACAGTTTCGCCTATAAAGAAATACAACAATGATATCGTCATACGTTTTAAAGCTTGTGGTGTAAATATTGGCGTGACAACAATAACTGTTAATAATATAGGAGAAAAGCTTATCTATAAAGCCACTGATACGGGGGTTATACCATTAGAAGGTGGAGAATTTCAAACAGATGGCATTTATGAAATGGTATATAATAATGGTGTTTTAATAAAAGAGCATGAGGGTTGGTATTTATTAAACCCTACACCACCAAAGATAGAAAGTTTCCCCTCTGGATTCATTGCAACATTTGCTATGCAAAATGTGCCAAATGGTTGGCTTTTATGTGATGGTAAGGCCTATAAGCGTGAAGATTATCCGCAGTTATTCGAGGCAATAGGTGATAAATGGGGAAAAGACAGCAATAAAACTTTTAAAGTTCCCGATTTTAGAGGCATGTTTTTACGCGGCTTTGATAATGGTCGGGGTTTAGATGGTGGTAGAAAGTTTGCAGATGAACAACAAGATAGCATAAAATCACATACGCATATTGGGAGTATTGAAAACGCAGGCGAGCATGCGCATAATTTTGAGTATCAAGGGGTAGGATGGCCCGTTGGTGATATTGGGAGACTCCCGAATCATTATACTTATAATGCAACCCTGAAAGGGAGAACAGCTTCTGCTGGTGCACATACACACAAGGTAACTCTTTCCCATACGGGTGAGGCAGAAACGCGCCCTGTTAATACAACCGTTGTCTATGCTATAAAATCATGAGTATGTTTAAGTAATAATAATCTATACACCTTGATAATTTTGTTAACGCGGAGCAATTCCGCGTTATTTTCTATGCATATGAAAAGGAAATCTATATTGTTAATAGAATACTTGAGAGCGTCAAAAAACAATTTTAAAATGATTGAAAGAAAGAGTTAAGGATATAATTTATTTTATAATTATATGATAACATAGGGAAAATGTGTAAAAATCATTTAAACTGTGCCGTGAAGAGATCTGGAGATATATTTTTTCACAAGGTGTTTTGATAGGGGAAGGTAATAAAATTATTCAACCTGAGGCATAAAAAAGTACAATATTTTTAGCGTTTTTTTGTACAAAAATAGCATATCCCTGTATGAGTTAATTCATCTTATAAAGAGATTTCTCACCTTGTTGTCGATTTCATTTCTTTGCATTGCCATGGTAGGAGGCTTTATCTGTAAATGATAGTTCCCCTTTGAGTGGAATCATCATTATGCTTATGAAGCAGAAGACAAACGCTATTTCTATACTCTCTCCTCATCCCTATATTCCGCATTGTTTTTGCATTAGGGGGCTTACAAGAAGCGTTATTGAGTTTATTTTAAAGTTTTTATTCAATAGGTTAATTCTTTATGATATGCCAATAAACAATTTTTTAATAGAGAGAGAAAAGTAAAAATATCATTGTAAATCAATATTTATTTATACAAAAAGCTAAAATATATGTATTATAAAGAAAACATTACCATTAAAGTTACAAATAAATCTTTTATGCAGGGGAGAAAGGTACTTGATTTCTATATGGTCCTTAGAAGATATAATAATACACCCGTTATTATAACAAAGGCATTTATACGCATTTCTTGAATCATTTTTATAAAGATAAAAGTGATAGAAAGAGTGGGAAAACGCATGTTTATGTTGTATAAATTTGTATGATATAACAGTTTGATAGCAAATAAAATTTCACATGTTTTTAGTTACGTAAAATCTTAAAAGATTTTAAACTGGTATTTTTTTCCAAAAATATCTTTAGGGTAATTGGTCTTCTTTTTTAATGACAGATGACAAAAAGGAGTTCATATGAAAATAAAAAAGATTCTTGAATATTTGCGTGTTTTATTTTGCTATGGACTTTAGTTTTTAGATTGAAGCCGATAGCCTAGAGATCTAATTTCATAGGAGGATGTCGTTTGAGGGAGTATAAAAGGGATATCTTCTTTAGGTAATTCAGAAACGTTTAAAGAACAATGATAAACATTGCGGAGATTTTGTGTTGTCAACACATTAGTTGCATTTCCTTCGCAATAAATCTCACCTTCCTTGAGCAAGATCATGTTATCTGCATAATGTGCCGCGAGATTGAGGTCATGAAGAACAGCAAGAACGCCGCCACCAGAATGAGCAAATTGTTTAGCAATATCCATAACGATGATTTGATGTTGAATATCGAGGCTAGCAATAGGTTCATCTAATATCATCCAGCGAGGAATCCCATTATGAACAGGTTTCCAGACTTGGCAAAGTACACGGGCAAGTTGTACTCTAGCTTGTTCTCCACCTGATAATTGGTGATAATACAGGTTGCCATAATCAGAAAGGTCAACGCACTCTAAAGCTTTCTGGATAAGATTTTGCAATTCGGCTTTGGCAATGCTAAATTGGTTTACAGAAAGGCCAAGCCCTACAACTTCATGGACTAAGAATGGAAATACGAGCGTTGTTGATTGTGGTAGTACAGCGCGCATTTTTGCCATTACATGAGTTTTTGTTTGGCATACATTATAACCATTTAAGGTTATTTTTCCACTGTAAGGAATTTCACCACTCAGAGCTTTGATAAAAGTACTTTTTCCTGATCCATTAGGACCAATAATAATGGTAAAAGCACCACTTTTAGCTTGAAGATTAATGTGTTTAAGAATCTGCTTCTTTCCGCGCTGAACACAAATATTTGTCGCTTCAATCATGAAAAGTCTGTTCCTCGTTTGCATATAAGGATCCATAGAAAGAAAGGTGCACCAAAAAGTGCTGTTACAATCCCAATCGGCAATTCTGCGGGGGCAACAATTAAGCGTGCAAACATATCAGCAAAAATAAGTAATGCTGCTCCCAAGAGAGCAGAGCAAGGAATGAGATAGCGATGATCAGGACCTATGAGTTGACGTAAAATATGAGGAACAATAATACCAATAAAACCAATACCACCACTGACAGCAACAGCACTACCGCACATAAGAGCAACAAGGGGAATAGCAATATTTTTGACGCGTTGAATATGGAAACCAATATGGCCAGCAACAGCTTCTCCAAGAGCAAGGGCATTAAGTGCTCGTGATAAAAAGGGAGAGAAAAGAAGACCAATAACGATAAAAGGGAGAACAAGCCATACTTTCAACCATGTAGCGCCCGCAAGAGAGCCCAGACTCCAAAAAGTGATATCACGCAGTTGTTGGTCATTTGCGACAAAAATCAATGTTCCGACAACAGCACTGCTTAATGCACCAAGAGCAATACCTGCAAGCAGCATGGTTGCAATAGAGGTAAAGCTATTATGCGTTGCTATTATGTAGAGAATAATCGTTGATAAAAGTCCACCAAAAAAAGCACCTATGATAACTTTATAAGGCTCTAGAAAAGGTGCAAAAGAAACAGGAAAAGCAATGCCGACAACAATTGCTAAGACTGCTCCAAGTCCAGCACCTGCTGATACACCTACAATTCCGGGATCTGCAAGAGGATTACGAAAAAGCCCTTGCATAAGAACACCGGAGACAGCTAAGGCTGCTCCAATTAATAATCCCAAGATAACACGGGGAAGCCTTATGTCGATGAGCACGAGGTAATCACGCGTTTTACTACTTAGCGAAAAATCTTGTGTAAGTATCACATGGAGGAGATCAACGAAAGAAACCTTTGCTGCACCATTCAAGAGCCCACCAAAAATACTGAAAATAAGGAATATTATTAAGCTTAATAATAAAATTTTTCCCTGCTTTGAACGGTTTATTTTTTTACCTTCTTTTTCTTTAGGTAAATGCATCTTGGATGTACCGTCTACCATTTTTATCAGCTCTTACCGTTTTGATGTGCACCATAAAGTATCTCAATAAGCTCTCTTGATGCGTCTGCAGTACGTGGACCAAATCCCAAAAAATACATAGCATCCATCTGTTTTATGGCATGATTTTTCGCTGCAGTTGTTGCTTGAACTGCCGGTATGGCTAAAATCTTATCAATGCTGGTTGATCTTGCACCATGTTTTACAAGCAAAATAACATCAGGATCTGATTTCAATAATGCTTCGCCGTTGAGAAGTTTATATCCTTTATAATCGGTGATAGCATTGATAGCGCCTGAAAGTTTGATCATACTATCAGCTGCAGTACCTGTTCCAGATGCCATGACGCGTCCATTTTGCACAGAGAAAACAAAAAGAACACGCTTTGGTGTTGTTACTTTCGCCAAACGCGCATCGTTGTCTAAAAAATTACGCTTCAATTTCTCAATTAACGCCGCGGCTTGCACTTCCCGATGAATGGCTTGACCAACGAGGCGAATCTTTTCTATCACATTTTCACGGGAGTAGTCTTCTGGTATGATCACCAGAGGTATTGATGTTTTTTTGAGAATATCAATTGTTGAAGCGGGACCACTTCCTTCAACAAGCAATATACCCTCTGGAGCAAGTGATAAAACCCCCTCAGGTGAAAGAGCACGCATATATCCAAGCACAGGAAGCTTGAGCGCTTCTTGTGGGTAGACGCTTGTACTATCACGGGCGACAAGTTGATCTTGGGCTCCCAATGCATAGACAATTTCTGTAAGTGCTCCGCCGATAGAAACAATTCGAGCATTTTCAGGAAAACGCGTTGCAGGTTCAGCAATTACTTGTTTAGAAAAACAAGTAAGAGAGAGCAGTAAACACGTAAGAAAAAGGTTTGATAACCTATGTAAAAGAGATATGAACATGTCTAACCTTATCTTATCTTAGTTACTGCTGTTTTCTTGGCATGATGGCAAACTATTCAATAAAGAACGCCAATCTTCACGTTCTTTTTGACCCTCCTTGCGTACGCCAAAAAATTGAATAACCATCTCATCATCTTTATCGAAAACTTCAAGTGAACTGACATAACCATCACGGGTAGGTTTGCGAACATGCCATACTCTAGCAATCCCAGACGTGAGTAAATGAAGGTCAAATCTTGGATCAAGAACATTAAGCCAAGGTCCCATTTGCTTAATATTTTTTACAGTCCCACTAAAAATTTGAATACACCCTTTATTCCCAACAAAACACATGATTGGCAGTTCTTGTTGTGCGACTTGGTTAAGCATTATTTCAACAGCATTTACCTGTAATTCATCGGCAAATTCATTACCAACATATTTTACAGCATGATGTCGATTAATTTTAAATTCGGAAATAATTTTGTGAAGTTGGTGTACATCTGTCATTTTCCGCCAACGATCCCGAAAACTCTCAATATCCAATTCTGTTATGTCACATTGGGCTGGGAGAGAAACGGGAAGAATGTTAAGAACAGGAGACTGATCTTCAAGAAGGAGCTTTTCAACAAGTTCATTCCACTCTTCCATATTTGTCATATCTTTAGAATAGACCTTTAAAATAGCAACGCCATGTTGATCAAAGAATTGCAGACTTTTTGTAGGTTTTCCAAGAATAACGACATCATATTCAAAACCGAACTTCCATTGTTTTGTAAAAATACGCAAATCAATTTCACCAAGTGTGATAGGAATATGTTCGTTTTGAACAATTTTTTCAAAGCGTCCCGTTATTTCGTGAACAGCATATTCATTGCGAGTTAAGACCATGACGGTTCCAAGTCGAGGTGCATTTTCCAAGAGAGTAGCAACATCAGTTTGTAGCCTTTTTGCTTTTCCAATGGTACAATAAGCCGCAATAAGCTCCGCTTCAGATATACCAATCGAAACCGCAAAATCGCGGTTTCGCATTTCTTTTTTTTCTTCACGCAAACGAAGAATCATTTCAGCTGTATGTGCCATGAATTTACCTTATGTTACTTAACTCAAAAACTAACTTTCAAATTTTACAATTCCAAGGCAATAAATTAAATTCTTTTAAGAGTTCAATCTATCACAAAATAACACTCTATCGCCAACAGCTGAGCAATCAAAAAACGATAAAACAGAAAGAATTAAAACTTTTCTACCAAATCTTTGTAATTTTAAAGATGTTGAAAATAGAAACACAATAATTAATCCTTTTATCAATACGATTTTATTGACCGAATAATTAACAGAAGTGACTAAAACTTTTGTACAAACGACACCTTAAAGTTACGACCAGGCTGGCTATAATAATCTTTTGGTGTTGAACTTTTACCTGAAGGAAGTTCAGATACATTCCAATATTTTGTATTGAAAAGATTATAAACACCGGCTCTTAGAATAGGTCCCGTTTCACCGAATGGTTTCCACCACCCTGTCATATCAACGACATGATATCCTGGAATTTTTTGGTAATCAGATTCTCCGGCTACTTTGTCACGTTTAGCTGCCAAAGTAAGGATAATATCGCTTCCCCAAACCTCTTTTGCATATCCTAATCCGATAACTGCTTTCAAAGGAGGAATTGAGTTAAGATACTCCTTTTTATCAAGATCTTTTCCTTGTGAATAAGCAAGAGCAACATTGCTATGAAAACCATTTTTAAGAACTAAATGGGCTTTTGTCTCAACACCAAAAATTTGCACGTGAAAACGATTCATGTAATGCCGACGCGCAAATCTAAATTCCTCTGATGGCCCTCTATCCTCAGTATCTATGAAATTCTTATATTTATTGAAAAAGGCATTGAAGGAACCACCGAAATTTACATTTCCATACCGTAGACCAACATCATACCCATTGCTTGTTTCTGGTTGAAGATCAGGATTCCCTTTCACGTAATAAGCAGAAGGTTTGATATAAGAGACGTAAAGTTCTGAAATACGTGGTGCACGAAAAGCCTGTGCCCACTGAGCATAGAGCGTTACTTGATTACGAACATCCCACTCCACGCGTAATTTAGGAGAAAAGCGTGAACCATTTCTTTCTGGAGGGAATTTATCAGAAATCAGTGCTTTCTCATAAGAAGGTGTTTTCTGAGGAACATATTTGTACCAATCATACCGGATTCCCGGTGTTATACGAAAACGATCATCAACCAACCCAATTTCATCTTCAAAAACAAAACCTAAATTGTAACCATTTGTGTCTGGTGAATCTGATCGATTAGCAGGAACAAAAAGACATCCCCGAGCGTATTCTTTTATATGACAATTGTCTTTACCTAACAAATAGTGATGAAATTTAGATGACGAAACATTCATTACAAACTTTAACGTATGGTTTATAGTGCCAAAATCCACTTTTTTAAGGGCATCAGCATTGAAACCATAATTGATATTACGCAAGAAATTATCTCTCAAATAATCCCCTTTGGGAGCTGAAACACGAACGCCTGTCATAACGTAACGACTTGATTGCCTTTGCCAATAAAGCTGCCCATTAAACGCATCAAGAACTGCATCACCATTACCATTATAATTATAAGAAAGAGAAAAGCGCTCACGAAGTTTATTATCCTGCTCATAAACGGAACCTGGAGCGTATCTTTTAGACGAATTTAATTCATGTGTGTTACTATTATGACCAAAACGCTCTGCGGTAAAACCAAGGCGGTGATTATCACTCAAATATTGATGAATTTTAAAAAGCAAGTTATTTTTATCAAAGTGAGAAGGGTTTTTGCGCGTGCGTTCCTCATACCCTTCTACTGTTCCCATATTTTTGCGCTCATGACCTTCTACATAAGATCCTTGAAAAAGTAAAAATGTCTGGTAATTACGCACAGCAAAAGCTTGATCGATGCGCCAGCTGTTATCAACAGAATTATAACCACCTTTTATAAGGCTTCCCCAATTCTTTTCTTCCACGATCAGGTCTTCAGGATCAAGGGTACGCAACGCAATGATTCCCCCTAAGGCGCCAGAACCATAAAGACTAGAATCTGATCCTTGAATAGTATCAAACGTAGAAAGAGCATTGAAATCAAAAGTTGTGTTTCCACCTCCACCACGGAATATATCATTAAACCATGGAAGAGAAATACCATCCATTGTCATAAGAACACGGTTTGCATCTAAACCCCGAATAACGAAACTGTTATTTTCTGAGTTATAGGATACGGAAGGATTAAGACGACTCACATCATAAACATCAGTTATTTGTCTTTCATCAATATTCTTGTTGGTCTTACGATCAGTCAGAATGGTTATTGAATTTGAAGCATCTTCTATTTTTTTTCCTTTAATAAGGATTGGTTTAAGTTCAGTGACAGCACTTCCATCTTTATTTTGTGCAAAAACAAATGAAGGTATACAGACCGATAATGCACTTAAAATTACACAGCTTTTATAGATATTTTTTCGTCTTATTTGCATAACACATCATAACCCTTTTAAACATCCCCTCTCTGTTTTGAAATTTTTTTAATACAAAAAGGCTGGACTCACTGATTAAAACTTGCCAGCCAAGCAGGAATGATTTTGACAACGGCACAAAATCATTAGAAGACCATATTAAACATGACAAAATCAGTCAAGAAAAAAGTTGCAATTTCAAAATAGCCTGTTTTAATGAGATTGAACACCAATATTAAGCTTAAAATAGTGGCAGAAGAAACGATGAATTTTGCAAATACGAAACAATTATTAACTCTTTGGATTGGTGCATTTATTGGGGCTTTCTTTTTGCATGTATTATTGGCAGCACAGTTTTATTTTCAAAGTACTGGTATAAGTAATGGTTTGCTCTCGTCGGAGATTATGCTGACTTTTATGCAAGAAACTGTATATCCGGATGTTGATACAGACTTGCCAGATATTCATAGAGAGTTGGATATTAATACAGAGCAAGAAGTATTACAGTCTGATCTCCTAGAGCAGGAGTCAGAAGGATTGGAATCCGTGGATGAAGTTCAATCGGAAGAACCTCAGCATATAGTAGAACAAGATGACTTAAAGCCTTTGGAAGAACCCCTACCTCAAAAAGTGGAGCATAAAGCGTTTATCAAAAAAACAATACCGATGCCAAAGGCTGTAGTAAAGCGCTCCAATGCAAAGGCGGTACGTTCTTCTTCCATCAACAAGGGCGGCGGGACAGCAGGGCTTGAAGATATGTTGTTAATGGAGTGGTTAGCAAAGGTACAGTCACAATTAGAAAGACAAAAAAATTATATTGTGGGACAGCGCACCAATCGTACAAAAGGAACGGTGAAGTTAGAATTTATGGTGCATGAGCAGGGGAGTATTTTTTCTAGTCGTGTAGTAGTCTCTGCTGGTGACCCGGAACTTGATCGATTAGCGATGGCAGCCCTTCGACGCGTTGGTTCTTTTCCACCACCACCACCATCAAAAGTGAATAAAACAATTAGAGTATCCCTAATATTTAGCTGATTTTTATGCGGGGCGCTTTCTTATAATATATTGATTTATAATGATTGTTTATAATTTTAATGAAAGTTCAAATATAATTTATTCGAATTTTTTTGATGTTGAATCAATCAAAACCATCCGCTTACTTATGATACAAGTTGAGGAGGAGCATGGATAAAAAACTTCTAAAAAGCAGTGAATATACTTCTTATGAGTGCTCTAAATGAAAGGGCTTTTGCAACATTGGGAGTTAAGGGATGATAGAGCTATAGCTTTTATTAATTAAAGGTTAATCGTGTCTAATCGATTTTTATACCATTCGTGAGAGGATTTTCGTAAGTACTTTTCAGATACACCGTTGTGAAATGGACTTAGAAACATTAAAATAAAAGAGGAATTATAAATAAGAAAAACATACTATTTTGGGATGCTCTGTTTTGTGTGAAGGATGTGAGCTTATATGTAAAAATGAGAAAAAAAAGCAAAGTTTCATCTTCATCATTAAAAGATATTGACATATTTCAAAGTCGTAGAACCGAATGAAAGGGAAGGGGCAGAAGAGAATTGTTTGTCTTTAAGGCTTTCTAACTCAATGAGTCTGTCTTTCTGTTATCAGAGATAATCCAAACGATATATATAATAACGTGCTCTTATTTGGTATAGAAATGTTATAAGCAGGAAAAATAGTCTTAAAAGATGCTGTTTCACAAGATTTGAATATTGACTAATAAGCAACAGTAAAAGGATGAGCTATTTGTTTCACTCTTCTCTTATATTTGTAATCTCTATGATATTGTCGTCTATGTTGAGAAGAAATGAATTATTTGTACTACCTGTTGATTTATAATGATAATTCATCATTTCGAATTTATTAATACTGAATCAATTAAAATTACTTTCTTATACGTCCTAAGAAAGTGGGTATGGTACTATTTAAAAAGGAATAAAAACACTTCTTATCAACGCTTTCAAATGCTATTTGGGAAGTTAAGGCATATTATTTCCGTCGACCAGAAAGCAAGTCGGTTTTTATATCTATTTTCCCAGTGAGTCTTGCTTTGTAGACACCATAATTTTCCATGACACGCATCACGTAATTACGTGTTTCTGTATAAGGAATACGTTCAATCCAATCAATGACGTTATCGAGAGATTGACCTCGAGGATCGCCATAACGTTTTATCCATTCATTGACTCGACGGGGACCCGCATTATAGCCAATAAGAGTTAGTATATAGGATCCATTAAAACGTTCTAATTGTTCATTGAGAAAATGAGCACCTAATGTTGCATTATAATGAGCATCACTGCTAAATTTTTTAGGAGACCATGCGATTGAGTATTTTTTTGCCAGTGCTTTTGCTGTTGTAGGAAGCAATTGGAGTATACCTTGTGCACCTGCTTTTGATATGGCTGTTGGATTAAATTCGCTTTCTTGGCGTGCAATGGCATAGATAAGCGATTTTTCTTCTACAGAAATATTAGCAGAAGCTGGTATAGCTCCCAGAGGATGAGAGAGTGCACCGACATTTTTCCCCTGAAAAACAGCCATTTTTCCAATTTTGAGGCTGGTATAATAGTCTCCATTTTTTTCTGCCATAACAGCCAGAAGAGCTAATTCACCGGGGCTTTCTATTTTTTTTCCGAGCTCTCTATAAAAAATTTTAGCAAAATCAGCATAGCCGGCTGCTTCAAGACGTTGAATTGCTTTGATCGCTTTTCGTGCACTAAAATGTTGTCGCTCAGCGGTTGTTGGTTTGGGAAAGAAAACTTTAAGCTTTTTTTGGTTGAGTCGTGCAGCGGCTAATTGACCATAGTAAGTTGCACCAAAATGAGCTGCGCGATGAAAGTATTGCTGGGCATTTTGATGTTCTTCTAGCGTTTCTGCTGTTCGTCCCATCCAGTAATATCCACGTGATGCATAAAAAGGTAAAGAAGAGAGTTGAGGAATACGTGAAAAATGCTGCATTGCCAATTTAGGGTTATGAAGAAACCGTAGTGCATACCACCCTGCATGAAACTCAGCATCGACGGCTAATGCAGATGTTATACCAGTGTGCATTGCAACAAGTTGATAAGCAATTTTGGGTTTGTTTAAATCGAGCATTTCACGAGAAAGGGCGCGTTGTTCTTTCCACAATGAATGAGGGTTCATAAGGCGGAATGCATCTTTTGATGTTTTCATCATGAGTGCTGCTGCTGCATCATATTGCTCTGTTCGTCGAAGATGGCGTATTCGAGCAAACTGAAAAAGAGGATCTTTTTGCCATGATCTCTCTACAGCTTTTAATTTTTGTGTAGCTCTAGGATCATTTTTTTCAACGGCCACAAAAGCATTAAAAAGAGATTGAGCATGGGCTAATTTTGCAACGCGTGCTGCTGAATCAAAACGATGTGCATAGAGCATAAACTGCATGCGTCTCAAATGATCAATAGGTTTTAATGCAGCGTTTGCATTTTTAAGAACAAATACTTCTTCTTTTGCATTAAGCTGTGTTTTATGCCACCATGGCGCAATAACGTGTTGAGCACGAGTGGTTTGTCCCGTTGCGATAAGTGCTTTAGCGAAGAGAGCCATCCCTTGTGCTGTTTGGGGCGGGTGATGAGAAAATTTTTGGATGATTGCGCGTGTGACGTTGGTTTCGTTAAGAAAAGCACGTTCAGCATTGCGTTGCATCGTTTCTATACCGGGCCATCCTTTTAGCATGTTGATTGCATTAAATATTTCAGAACTGGGTATATTAGCTTGGTTTGACACCCCCAGCGCCCATGTCAAAATATGACGATCAAGGCTATGTTTTTCCATTGAATTACGAAGATTTATTGTTTTTGCAATATTGTTGTTTGCTAGTGCATCTAGCCCAGTTTTCAGTTGCTGAAGTGTAGCAGTATTGTGTGATGTAGTGTGTATCTGTTGAAGAGATTCTTGAGCTTCTTTTGCGGTAAAGGGAGTAGGGCGAACCAAAGGGATTGGTACTTTCCCTTGCAAAAGGGGTGTTTGCGCGTATGCACTTGAAAATAAAATTCTTATTGCCAGTATAAGTGTAGTAAAGGTTGATACGAAAAGAGAGGTGGATAATACACGCATAGAGAAAAGACCTTGAGACCTTGCTTTTTGTAAAAACTTAAGGATTTATAGAACACAAGCATGAAAAACGCGTTAATATAGACGGCTTATTTTAAAGAAATGTTCAACATTTAAGGAGGGACATTTTCATCTTATGGGGGCTTTTTTTGAAATTCATCTTGCTTCAATGATAGAGCAAGATTATGCTCTATTTAAAATTTATAAAAGGCGATTATAAAAAAATAAAAGCAAACATTATAGGGAGTTTATCATGCTCAAGGGAGCTATAACTGCGCTTATCACACCGTTTGATAACAAGGGCGCGATTGATGAGAAGGCGTTTTGTGATTTTGTTGAATGGCAGATCACACAAGGGATTAACGGTGTAAGCCCTGTTGGGACAACAGGTGAATCAGCAACGTTAAGTCATGAAGAACATAAGCGGATTATAGAATTGTGTGTTGAGCAGGTTGCAAAGCGTGTTCCTGTTGTTGCTGGAGCGGGATCAAATAGCACAAGCGAGGCTGTAGAGCTTGCACAATACGCGCAAAAAGCTGGTGCAGATGCAGTTTTGGTTGTCACTCCCTATTATAATAGACCAAATCAATCTGGCTTATACAAGCATTTTTCTTCCATTGCCAAAGCTGTTTCTATTCCGATTATAATTTATAATATTCCTGGTCGTTCTATTATCGATATGGCTGTAGAAACGATGAAAGACCTTTATCAAGATTTTAACAATATCATTGGTGTTAAGGATGCAACGAGCAGAATTGAGCGCGTTAGTGAACAAGGTGAAAAGTGTGGAAAAGATTTTGTGCAGCTTTCCGGTGATGATTGTACGGCGTTAGGTTTTAATGCACATGGAGGTATGGGGTGTATTTCAGTTTCTTCTAATGTTGCTCCAAAGCTTTGTGCTGAACTTCAAGCCGCTTGTTTTCGTGGTGATTATAAAACAGCACGAGAATTAAATGATCGCTTGATGCCTCTTAATCGTGCTGTGTTTATTGAACCTAGTCCAGCAGGTATTAAATATGCTGCTGCAAAATTAGGATTTTGTGGTGATACTGTGCGTTCTCCTATTGTTCCATTAACAGAAAGAACAAAGAAGATTATTGATGCAGCCCTCAGTCATGCTGGTCTTTTAAAAGCATAAAATGATATTGACAAAGCCATGAATAAAAAAAAGAACGCGCCCGTACGGAAAATAATTGCTGACAATCGTAAAGCACGTTTTAATTTTGAAATCCTTAATAATCTCGAGGCTGGTCTTGTCCTTCAGGGAGCGGAAGTGAAGTCCTTACGTTCTAATCATGCCAATATTGCTGAAAGCTATGCGAGTTTTGAGAATGGGGAATTATGGTTAGTAAACAGCTATATTCCTGAATATACGCAGGCTAATCGTTTTAATCATGAACCACGACGTTTGCGCAAATTATTACTTTCAAAACGTGAGATGGCACGTTTTTTTAATGCAACGTCTCGTGAAGGAATGACACTTGTTCCTCTCAAACTTTATTTTAATGAACGAGGGCGCGTTAAGTTGGAGATCGCTCTAGCGCGGGGGAAAAAGCTTCATGATAAGCGCGAAACGGAAAAAAAACGTGATTGGGGACGTGAAAAAGCAAGACTTTTAAAAAGATATGGATGATGGATGCAATTTCGATATTCTTTATTTATAGCACTTTTTAAAACAGTTTTAGCATTGATCTAAGTATGTTTTTGCTGCTTGAAAGATTTGGTGAAACATGGCGTCTGTCAAGCGCCCAGTATTTGTATTATAACGAGAACAGTGATAGCTCGAAAAGATGCGTAATCTGCCGATGTTATTGATTTCACCGTGTCCAAAAGGGTGAGATAAAACTTTTGCATTAAGGGCACGTATCGTTGAATGGTGCGCAATGGTGCCTAAGGTAATAACGGCTTTAAGTTTGGGAAGATTTGTTAAAAGAGGTGAGAAGAAATAGCGGCACGTGTTAATTTCTGCACCGGTGGGTTTATTTTCTGGTGGAACACAACGAACAGAGTTAACAATTGCTGCATCAATAAGTTCAAGAGTATCGTCTGCTCTTTCTTCAAAGGTTCCTTGGGCAAAACCAAACTTTTTTAAAGTTGAATAAAGTAAGTGCCCAGCATAATCACCAGTAAATGGACGTCCAGTTCGATTTGCTCCGCGTAATCCAGGAGCAAGCCCAACAATAAGAAGGCGTGTTGTATCTGGCCCTTTATAAGGAAAGAATGGGCGCACCGGTGCGTTATACCAACTTGGTTCTTTTACACGCCAGCCAGCGATAAATTGATGAAGCCTAGGACATAAATTGCAATTTTGGGGTGGTTCTGGGCAAAGTGATGTTAATTGGCTATTCATGGTGTTAGGCATCAATCGTTTTTCTATTTTTTTGAGTCTTTATATAGCGTATATGACGGGTTATGTTTTGATAAACAATCTATAATGAATATAAATAAACTTTTTTAGAAGAAAGTTTAATATAAACTTATTGCTCATTATTGTGTAAAGAGAGATCATCTTTCAGTAATTCATTCGATGAATAAGAGTGCGATACACATGATGTTCAAAGAAAAAAGTTTTCTCTTTAGATAAAGATATTATCATAAAAAGTATGTATAAGGCTGCTGTTATTGCAAAGGGTTTAAACAGCAGGTATTCCTTTTAAAAGGATAAGGACTCCAGACAAGTATTTTGTCAAGAAAGACCTCCCTTTGTTTGAAGTCAATCTATTGGAATGCTTTTAAAAGAAATTTTGATAACAAGCATGAATAGGTTATACATTTTTATAAATTTTCCAAGATTTTTTTTAAATAAGTTCTTTAATCAAAAAATATAAAAGTTTGTGTTGTTTTTCTTGTGTTTTATTTTGATTATTGTATATACTCCTCTATCCGCTATTAAATTTTTTTATTTGAGAAAGAGGCATAAATGGCCCGCGTAACGGTAGAAGATTGTATTGATAAAGTTGACAACCGCTTTGAATTGGTACTTTTAGCAGGTCATCGGGCGCGTCAGATTTCACAAGGAGCGCAGATTACGGTTGATCGTGATAATGATAAAAATCCAGTTGTTGCTTTGCGTGAAATAGCAGAAGAAACATTGTCGCCTGCTGATTTAAAGGAAGACCTTATTCATTCGTTGCAAAAGCATGTGGAAGTAGATGAGCCAGAAATGGCAAGTGAATTTATTACCCATTCAGGTGAAGCTGAAAGTGTTTTTAATACGTCGTCGCAAGAAGAAGGTACTTCATTTGATCATATGTCAGAAGAAGAGCTTTTAGCGGGTATTGAAGGTTTGGTTGTTCCAGAAAAAAGTGACGATTATTAATTGCAGCAATTTATGTTACAGGAGTAAAGATACCTTGTCATGTAAGGAGCAATTATTTTTCTTGTCTTTTATTGATAGGACATGTTCAATAAAGATTAGAGGTGTGAAAAGATAAAGGATATGCTCGTATGATGCGTCAGTGTGAGCTTGTTGGACGTGTTCAACGTTACAAGTCTGACGTAGATGAGGCTCTTTTAAACAGGGCCTATGATTATGCAATGAAAAAGCATGCACATCAAAAGCGTGCGTCAGGTGATCTTTATTTTTCTCATCCTTTAGAAGTTGCTGCTATTTTGACAGATATGCGGTTGGACGAGGCAACGATTGCTGTTGCTCTTTTGCATGATACAATTGAAGATACAAGCGCTACACGAGCAGAAATTGATCAGCTTTTTGGTTCTGAAATTGGGAAGTTGGTTGAAGGGCTTACAAAGCTTAATAAGCTTGATCTTGTATCAAAGAAAGCCGTACAAGCAGAAAATCTTCGTAAACTTCTTATTGCTATTTCTGATGATGTTCGTGTTCTTTTAGTCAAACTTGCTGATCGTCTTCATAATATGCGTACCCTTGGTGTTATGCGTGATGATAAACGTCGGCGAATTGCTGAGGAGACGATGGATATCTATGCGCCACTTGCAGGTCGTATGGGTATGCAGGATATGCGTGAGGAATTAGAGGATCTCTCTTTCTTTTATTTAAATCCAGAAGGTTATCGTACAATTACCAATCGACTTTCTGAATTATTGAAACACAACCGTGATTTGCTTTCCACAATTGAAAATGAATTGACAAAACTTTTTTTGGAGCATGGTATTAAAGCAGATGTTAAAAGCCGTCAGAAAAAATCTTATTCAGTTTTTCGCAAAATGGAAAGTAAAGCATTATCTTTTGAACAATTATCGGATATTTTTGGATTTCGTGTGATTGTTGAGTCCGTGAATGATTGTTATCGTGCTCTTGGTGTCATTCATACGACATGGCCAATGGTTCCTGGTCGTTTTAAAGATTATATCTCTATACCAAAGCAAAATGATTATCGTTCTATTCATACAACAATTGTTGGTCCTTCAAGACAACGTGTTGAGTTGCAAATTAGAACGGCTTCTATGGATGAAGTTGCTGAATATGGGGTTGCTGCTCATTCCATATATAAAGAGCATGGTTCCAATTATTCGACTGTGAAGTTATCAAGTGAAACGAATGCCTATGCATGGTTGCGTCAAACGATACAATCTTTGTCTGATGGAGATAATCCAGAAGAGTTTTTAGAACATACAAAACTTGAGCTTTTTCAAGACCAAGTTTTTTGTTTTACGCCGAAAGGTCGATTAATTGCTTTTCCTAAAGGAGCTACGCCTATTGATTTTGCTTATGCCGTCCATACAGACATCGGTGATTCTTGTGTGGGTGTAAAAATCAATGGTCGTATTATGCCTTTAATGACCAAATTAAAAAATGGTGATGAGGTTGATATTATTCGCTCACACGCTCAAATTCCGCCAGCAGCATGGGAATTTCTTGTTGTCACGGGTAAAGCACGTTCAGCTATTCGACGAGCAAGTCGTGCAGCGGTACGTAAACAATATTCGGGTTTAGGATATCGTATTCTCGAGCGTTCATTTGAATATATGGGAAAGCAATTTTCAAAAGACCTTTTGAAGAAAGTTTTGCCACGTTTAGCACGTAAAGATGTAGAGGATGTATTGGCTGCTGTTGGGCGTGGAGAGCTGTTTTCCGCTGATGTGATTAAAGCGGTTTATCCTGATTATCAAGATCACCGTGTGGTACAAAAGTCATCTTTTAAGCCTGGGGAAGAAGGTTGGTTTAATATTGAAAATGCTCAAGGTATGATTTTTAAAGTTCCAGAAAATGAAAAGAATGCAAAGGTCGAGAATCATCAATCTAAAGCCTTGCCTATTAGAGGAACCCGTGGAGATATACCCGTACGTTTTTCACCGGAAGGAGCAGTACCTGGAGATCGGATTGTTGGTATTATGCAGCCAGGAGCTGGGATCGTTATTTATCCAATACAGTCTTCAGCTTTGATGGCGTATGATGATCAGCCAGAACGATGGATTGATGTTCGCTGGGATATTGATGCCCAAATGAATGAACGTTTTCCTGCACGGATGAATATTTTAGTTGTAAATAGTCCTGGTTCTCTGGCTGAAATTACACAAATAATTTCTGCTAACGATGCCAATATCCAAAATTTATCTTTTATCCGTACAGCACCAGATTTTACAGAAATTATGATTGATTTGGAAGTGTGGGATTTAAAACATTTGAATCGTATTTTTTCTCAGTTAAAAAAGGCAGGTTCAGTAAGTACAGTACGGCGGGTTCATGGATAAAAAGAAAGATTTTGCAATGAAGACACAAGATGTCATTGATATTTTTAAACAAGCAGATGCTATTCTAGAAGGGCATTTTATTTTAACATCGGGGCGCCATAGTGCGACTTATATGCAAAAAGCGAAAGTATTCATGCATGCTGACTTGACGGAAAAGTTATGTCGTGGATTGGCTGAAAAAATCAAAAAATCTATCGAGGGAAAAATTGACTATGTTGTTGGTCCCGCAATTGGCGGTCTTATTCCTTCCTATGAAACTTCACGTCACCTTGGTGTTCCTTCTCTTTGGGTAGAGCGTGTAAATGGCATCTTTGAATTGCGTCGTTTTGAAATCAAGAAGGGTGCACGGGTTGTTATTGTTGAAGATATTGTAACAACGGGGCTTTCTATTCGTGAGACTGTTGAAGCGCTTGTTGCAGCAGGAGCAGAGGTATTGGCCAGTGCATGTATCCTTGATCGTTCTGGTGGTAAGGTCAATGTTGGAGTTCCATTGATTGCGCTTGCTGAATACGAGATAACCTCTTATGCTAGTGATGCACTTCCTGCAGAGCTTTCTGTTCTTCCCGCGATTAAACCAGGCAGTCGAAATATTTAATTGTCGTTCTATTTTTTTTGTGCAAAAGCTTAAAAAGATTAATTTGGATGATATAGATTATTTCATCATTAAAAGATGTATATTGAGAGTCATATGCTTTTTCGTCGTCGAGAACCAATAGATTTTGTAACGCGTATTCGACTTTGGTTATGGCCACGTCGTTCATTTTCTCGCTCATTTTGCTACATACATAAACGTATTTTGCGTATATCAGCAACACCGCATGAAGTAGCATTAGGGGTTGCTGTTGGCGTTTTTTTAGCTTGTTCCCCTTTCTTTGGGCTGCATATTATTTTGGCAATATTTTTTTCTTGGCTTTTGCGTGCAAACTTTGCTGCCGCAATCATTGGGACAATTTTTTCTAATCCACTCACATTTTTATTGATTGTCATGGCTGATTATAAAGTAGGGTATTTTTGTTTATCACTTTTTAGCGATGTCAAAGAGATTTCTCTTTCGCAAATTCGTGCTCTATTTAATGGTTTGACATTGTCAAATCTCTCTCTCCTCTTTAAAGGCGCATGGGACACAATTATGAGTCCTATGATTTTAGGGGGAACTCTTTTAGGTATTGTTTTTGGTGGTTTATCTTATATAGGTGTTTACAGAGCAACGGTTCGTTTTAAACAAAAGCGATATCAAAAGATTATAAAAAAAAGGCGTTTAAAGAAGCGCTCATCGTGAGAAAGATCGGGTAATATCTTATGATTATTGGTCTTGGAAATGATCTGGTTGATATACGACGTATTGAGAAAATGTTGGTTCGTTATGGTGAGCGTTTTATCCAACGTATTTTTACGGATATTGAAAGAAATAGATCTGAAAATCTCAAAAAAAGCTCCTCGTCCTATGCAAAAAGATTTGCTGCTAAAGAAGCATGTGCTAAAGCCTTAGGAACGGGAATCGCTTGTGGTATCAATTGGAAAGACATGGGGGTAGTTAATTTGCCATCTGGTAAACCAATAATGCAATTAACAAATCGTGCGCAAATGCAACTTCAAAAGTTATTACCTCCTCATCATGATGCAGTTATTCATCTTAGCATAACAGATGATTTTCCTTGGGCACAGGCATTTATTATTATCGAAGCACTTCCACGTGGATAGATGGCGTGAGAGATTGTGCTTTTGTTATTTGAATATTATGATGACAAAAATTATATCTGTGATGAGAAGGCAGTTGGTGATGATCCAAAAAGATAAAGTGCATAAAAAAGAAAAAAAAGGTGGGCTTCGTGAATTTATTTCTGTTTTAATACAGGCTTTGCTTTTAGCAGCGTTTATTCGGACACTTTTTTTCCAGCCGTTTAGTATTCCTTCCGGTTCAATGCGTCCTACTTTGTTGGTGGGAGATTATCTGTTTGTTTCTAAGTATGCATATGGGTATTCTCGTTTTTCCATCCCCTTTTCTCCTCCTCTTTTTTCTGGACGGATTTGGGCATCTCAACCTCAACGTGGAGATGTGGTCGTTTTTCGCTTACCAAGTAATCCGAAGATTGATTATATAAAACGCGTTGTTGGGCTACCAGGTGATCGTATACAAGTTCGTCAAAGTGTCCTTTATATTAATGATGAGGCTGTTTCACGTCACTTTATGGGGGAGATTGATAATTCTGATATAACAGAGGTTAACTATCCTGTTGAGGTTTATCGCGAGACAATGCCTAACGGTGTCAGTTATGATACACTTGATTTAGCTTTCATCCCGAAAGTTGATGATACAGAAGTCTTTGAAGTTCCTCAAGGACATTACTTTATGATGGGAGATAACCGCGACAATTCAGATGATAGTCGTTTAGATGTAGGCTATGTTCCAGAAGAAAATCTTATTGGTCGCGCGAGCGTGATTTTCTTTTCTATCAGTAATGGTTCAAGTGCTTGGCAGATTTGGCGCTGGCCATTTGATGTGCGTTGGAAACGTTTGTTTTCTTTCATAAATACGGTTCATGATTTGCCGCTTATCAAGCAAGGAAACAACGATGAAACGTCTCATGATTGATCAGCTTTTCAAGCTGACGGGGCATCGTTTTAAAGATGAAGAGAGGTTAAAGAAGGCATTAACACACTCGAGTGTACAAGATTCGGAACAGGGGAATTATGAACGACTAGAGTTTCTAGGGGATCGGGTTTTAGGGCTTTTGATTGCAGAGATGCTGTATCAACTTTTTCCTCAGGCAAGTGAAGGTGAATTATCAGTCCGTTTAAATCATCTGGTCAATGCACAGACATGTGCTGATATTGCGCGTGAAATGAGACTTCCTGATATGATCCGTGTTGGTTTTGAGATGAAAAATTTTGAGGGACGTCGACTTATCAACATGCATGCAGATGTCGTGGAAGCTTTGATTGCCGTAATATATCTCGATGGAGGATTGGAAAGCGTTCGCCCTTTTATTCAAAAATATTGGCAAAGTCGGGCAAAGAAAATGGATGCTGGTCGACGTGATGCCAAGACAGAATTACAGGAATGGGCGCATATCCAAGGCAATGCACAACCACATTATCAGGTTATAAAACGTTCAGGTCCAGATCACGATCCTGTTTTTATGGTAGAGGTCAGTATTTCTGGGTTTGCTTCAGAGATTGGGCAGGGAAGCTCCAAAAGATATGCTGAGAGAATGGCAGCTGAAAAAATTTTGCGACGAGAGGGTGTATGGAAAACAGTAGGAAAAAATGATCATGAGTGACGTTATGAAAACGCGTTCTGGGTTTGTTGTGCTTATTGGGATGCCTAATGCCGGTAAATCGACATTGGTTAATCAATTGGTTGGAACAAAGGTTTCAATTGTAACACATAAGGTACAAACAACACGAACTTTAATCCGCGGTATTGTCATTCATGATGATGTGCAAATTGTGTTGGTCGATACACCGGGTGTTTTTCGTCCCCATAAGCGCTTAGAACGAGCCATGGTCTCTGCTGCTTGGGGAGGGGCTAAGAGCGCTGATGTTCTACTTGTTTTAATTGACGCTCAAAGTGGTCTTTCGGATGAAGTTGATATGATGTTAGATATTGTAAACAATATGAAACAAGAAAAAGTTCTTGTTCTTAATAAGGTTGATACAGTTGTTAAATCATCTCTTCTAGCGTTAACCACTAAAATAAATGAACGTGTAAAGTTTGCGCAAACATTTATGATTTCTGCTCTAAACGGTTCTGGTTGCAAGGATTTACTTCATGCGTTGAGTAACATGATGCAGGAAGGGCCATGGTATTATCCGGAAGATCAAATTTCTGATATGCCTATGCGTCATCTTGCTGCTGAAATTACGCGTGAAAAACTTTTTCTTCGTCTTCATGATGAACTTCCTTATTCCTCAACGGTTGAAACAGAAAACTGGGAAGAGCGTTCAGATGGTTCCGTTAAAATTAATCAAGTTATTTATGTCGAGCGTGAGAGTCAGAAAAAAATTGTCTTAGGAGCAAAAGGCGATACAATTAAAGCGATTGGTCAAGCAGCACGTAAAGAACTCATGGAAATTATGGATCAAAAGGTGCATCTTTTTCTCTTTGTGAAAGTGCGCGATAATTGGGATACCGATCCAGAACGTTATCGTGAAATGGGATTGGATTTTTTTTAATAAGATTTTTAAAAATAATTAAAGTAAAATGAAGTGGAAAGAACAAGCCGTTATACTTGGTACACGCCAATATGGTGAAACAAGTGTTATTCTTGAGATTATGACACGTGAACATGGTCGTTATATGGGAGTGGTAAAAGGGGGGCGCTCGCGTCGCATGGCAGCTCTTCTTCAACCTGGAAATTTTGTGGAGGCTGAATGGTGGGCTCGTTTAGACGAACATTTGGGACTTTTTCGGCTTGAAGCTCTTGATTTACATGCGGCACGATTAATCTGTCTACCAGAAGCACTTTATGCTTTGCAATTGATAGCTTTTCATTTGCGGCTTCTTCCCGAACGTGATCCGCACCCCATTTTATATGATATTTTACACCTTTTTATGCAGAATTTTGATGAACCATTTGTAAATGCAGAATTGCTTGTACGTTTTGAAATGCGGCTTCTTGAAGAACTTGGTTTTGGTCTTGATTTATCTTGTTGTGCTGCAACAGGTCGTCAGGAAAGGCTTCATTACGTATCACCAAAATCTGGACGGGCTGTCTGTGAAGAAGCAGGGGAACCTTGGAAAAAAAAGCTTCTCATTCTACCACAGTTTCTTGTACACAGAACGACTCGTCCTGCTGATTTTAGTGACATAATAAATGGTTTTATACTGACGGGTTTTTTTCTTATGCGTCATGTCTGGGAGCCACGAGATATAAAGCAGCCGTCAGTGCGCATGAATTTGATACAATTGTTTGAGCGCCAATTTGGTGTACAGGCATTAATTGGTTGATCTGATGATAATTGAATGGGAAAATGAGAATTTTAAAGACAATTGCTGAAGTCCGCCAATATACTTCAGAGGAACGACGTTTAGGTTTTTCGATTGGTTTTGTTCCAACAATGGGGGCATTGCATGATGGCCATCTTGCATTAGTACAGTATGCAAGAGCAATGTGTGATCGCGTAGTGGTTTCTATTTTTGTCAATCCAAAGCAATTTGGACCTCAAGAAGATTTTTCTCAATATCCAAGAGATTTGAAGGGCGATTGTGCTTTGTTAAAAGAAGTAGGTGTTGAATGTGTTTTTGCTCCTTCTGTAGATGAAATGTGGCCACTGGGGAATGATACAATTGTACAAGTGAAAAAATTATCACGTATTTTGATGGGAAAATTACGTCCAGGGCATTTTTGTGGTGTAACAAGCGTTGTTGCTAAACTTTTTAACATTGTCCAACCAGATAAGGCTTTTTTTGGGGAAAAGGATTTTCAACAAATTTTAATTATTCGGCGTATGGTTGAAGATTTGGCTTTTCCTATTGAAATCGTTGGAGTTCCTATTCTACGGGAGTCAGATGGTGTAGCGTGTTCTTCACGCAATCAGCTTTTAACATTAGAAGATCGTAAAGCTGCCAAAATTATTCCTGAAAGTGGAAAAGCTGCTGAAAAGCTTTATCATGAAGGTGAACGGTCGGTTGATAAATTATGCAAAACTGTTCGTGATATTTTACAACAAGAAACGCGTGCAATCATTGAAGCGATAGATTTACGGGATATGGAAACTTTATGCGTGGTTAAAGGAACATTGAATAAACCAGCAGTTTTACTTCTTACTGTCCGCTTTGGTGAGATAAGGCTGATTGATCAATATATATTGCAAGAGAAGGGTGGAAAATGAGTGTACATAAAACCGTAAAGCGTATAACATCTTCCGAAATACGTGCACGAAAGGGACAACAGCCAATTGTTTCTTTAACAGCTTATCAAGCTTATACTGCGCGGATTGCTGATCCATATTGCGATATCCTTTTGGTTGGTGATAGCGTTGGGATGGTTGTGTATGGGTTTGAGACAACGCTTCCTGTTAATTTAGATATGATGATTTCACACGGGAAAGCCGTGGTGCGTGGATCTCAAAAAGCTCTTGTTGTTATTGATATGCCTTTTGGTTCTTATGAGGAAAGTCCAGAGCAAGCTTTTTTAAATGCATCGCGCATTCTTGCACAAACGGGGTGTGGTGCAGTTAAGCTTGAAGGGGGCGTTTATATAGCCGAAACAGTAGATTTTTTGTGTAAACGTGGCATTCCAGTGATGGGGCATATCGGTCTTACACCCCAAGCAATGAATCGTTTTGGTGGTTTTAAAACACAAGGACGCAAGGAGAATGATTGGCAAAGAATTGAAGCAGATGGAGCAGCGATTGAAGAGGCAGGTGCTTTTGCTGTTGTTTTAGAAGCAATGGTTGAACCTTTAGCGGTGAAACTGACAGATAAGCTTTCTATCCCTACGATCGGTATAGGGGCGTCCAATCAATGTGATGGGCAAGTATTGGTTATGGAAGATATGTTGGGCTATGGTTCTCATGTGCCAAAATTTGTACGCCGTTATGGAAATCTTGAACAAGCCATGGAAACTGCAATAAAGAATTATGCAGAGGATGTCACATCTCGTGCTTTCCCAGCGGATAATGAAGTTTATAAACTAAAATAAACTTCAGTTTAAGATGAAAGGTTTGACAAGAGAACATTTGTTATTTTGATAATGAATGTGCATTTTTAATATATTTTGTATGCAATTTGAACTGTGATTTTTTCCATTTCTTTAATGAAGTCACGCCTCTCATGCAAAACAGAACGCCATTGGGTCGCTAATTCACGTGCTTTTTTAAAGAAAGCTTTCTTAAGGTACCCAATCCTATTTCGCGACGGCGTTCGTGAATAGTATAGTGGTAAGTCCCTTATGAAGTGTATAAAATTTATAGAGTACTCCCGTCTTTACGCTTCATAAGAGAGCAAGCCGGCATCATCACACACTTTGCCAATTTTCAATGCTGCGACAGCGCTTAGCACTTGAGATGGTTCATAAGAAGCATTTTAACTCTTTCTTTAAAAAATTTTACCCACACGCCAGACCCGCTTGTGGTGTGCAAGAGAATGATTTTGATTGATTCAATATAAACAGATTTGAAATGAGTGAAGCTTACGATATTAGGAGCTCTCATTCAAAATGAAAAAACAATGAATTATTATTATAAGTCAGTGTGATGATTCTGTAATGACAAGGAATCAACAATGCGAAGGGGCTATAATCTTTGGACATCCAAGTCATTAAAGCGCGTTAAAAATGCGTTTTCAATGTGTTGGGTAGAATAGGGGGATAAATTCAGATCATCGGGTAAAATATTATTGGGAGAGCCAAAATAGTGAAGGGCTTCTTCTGTATTAAATCCAGCAAGCGTAATCGCTTCATAATAGGCAGCGATACGGTCGGCTTGTTTAATTTTTTTTAAAAGTTTTTGAGAAAGATCAACGGGAAGAGAAAAGCGCATGTGGATAGCATCTTGGATGCGCTTTTCAACGCGTTCATATTGTTTTCCTATAACAGCTTTAAAAGGGGAAATCATATCGCCGATGACATATTCTGGAGCATCATGAAGAAGGGCATAAAGACATTCGTTGCTTCCCGATTGTGGAAAAAGTTTTTGAAATATTTGTTCAACCAAAAGTGAATGTTGTGCAACAGAATAGGCATGCTCTCCTCGTGTTTGACCGTTCCAACGTGCTACGCGAGCAAGTCCATGGGCAATATCTTCAATTTCAACATCAAAAGGAGAAGGGTTGAGAAGATCAAGTCGCCTTCCAGAGAGCATTCTTTGCCAAGCGCGGGCTTCTCCATTTTTTAATAATTCAGCTTTAGCCATGAGTGTTTTCTATAGTATTTTCAGGAAAGGTAAAATTCATATTTTCAGCAATGCTTATAGTGACAGGAATGTTTTTTACAGTAAAGGGGATGTTATGATCCATAGCATCTTTGACGTGGTCAATACGCATTAAAGCAAGAGCCTCATTTTCTACACATGTTCCCAAGTAGCCAAGCACTTTTGTTCCTGCTTCAATGCTAGATTGAGGGATTAATTTACACTGGCCTTTTACAATAAAAATACGGCGACGTGCTGCACGGCGGTGGTGCATTCGTGAAACAATTTCTTGTCCAATATAACATCCTTTATTGAATGCAAGTCCATTGATTTGATCGTAATTAATATCATGAGGAAAGACTTTGCCAATTTCATAGTCTTGATCACTTTCCGCAATTGCATAACGGATACGCAATTGATTCCATGTGTCATGATATTCTGAAGTTAAAAAAGGTTTTTTGCCATAGATTCGTATTATTTTTTCTTTTTGTGGGAAGCGTTTATCAACAAAACTTGAATCAAAATTTAAAGCATCTGATTCATTATTCAAAGAAACTGTAACAAGCTCTTGGAATGGTTGTGTAATTTCTACTTTTTTGCGCAGCTTATAGAGCAACAGACGCTTATGGAGCGTATCAGCTAAAGGCATCCTGATATCAATCAGGTAACCATCTTCTTTTTTTCCGATAAGAAAATCAGCAAGAACCTTTCCTTGTGGGGATAAAAGGGCTCCAGGGAAAAGTTCCTGTGGACTGATTTTTTTTACATCTGTCGTGATCAGGGATTGTAGAAAATCTGTTGCTTCTTCGCCTGTAATTTGAATAAGTCTGCGGTTTTTTAAGCAAATGGCATTTTGTTTTTCAATCATGGTTCTTGCCTTTCTGCTCAAAGTTACATAATCGATAAGTGAGCAATATGTAAGGAGCGTGGTTATGTTTAAAACATTTGATACAATTTTTAAAGGTGCAACACTTGTGAATCATGATGGAAGAAGCAAGCGTGATATTGGTATTACAAATGGTCGTATTGCTGAAATAGGCGACCTTACATGTGCATCGGCTAGTGAGGTCATTGATTGTACGGGGCTTCATATTTTACCAGGAATTATTGATAGCCAAGTGCATTTTCGTGAGCCAGGAAATGAATATAAGGAGGATTTGGAAAGTGGCTCGTATTCTGCTGTGTTAGGGGGGGTTACGGCAGTTTTTGAAATGCCTAATACCAATCCATTGACAACATCAGAAGAAACATTAAGCGATAAGGTTCAACGCGCATTTCATCGAATGCATTGTGATTTTGCATTTTGGGTTGGAGGAACGCGTGAAAATGCTCATGAACTATCTGAATTAGAAAGACTTCCTGGTGCGGCTGGAATTAAAGTCTTTATGGGGTCCTCTACCGGTGATCTTTTGGTTGATGATGATGAAAGTGTACGCCTTATTTTGAAGAATACACGCCGTCGTGCGGCTTTTCATTCTGAAGATGAGGCGAGGCTCAAAGAGCGTAAAATATTGCGTATTGAAGGGGATGCATCGTCACATCCGATTTGGCGTGATGAAGTTGCGGCATTAAAATGTACGCAGCGTTTGGTAAAAATTGCTCATGAGACGAAGGCTCGGATTCATGTGTTACATCTTTCGACAGAAGAAGAAATTGATTTTCTAAAAAAACATAAGGATGTTGCAACAATTGAAGTGACACAACATCATTTGACACTCACGGCTGATGATTATAAGAAGTTTGGTACATTAATTCAGATGAATCCGCCTATTCGTGAGCCGCGCCACCGTGACGCTCTTTGGTACGGTGTTCAACAAGGAATTATTGATGTCTTAGGTTCAGATCATGCGCCTCATACTCTTGAAGAAAAACTTCAACCTTATCCCTCTTCACCTTCAGGTATGACAGGCGTGCAAACAACAGCAGCAATTATGTTGACACATGTGAATGCAGGAAAAATATCTCTTGAACGTTTTATTGATCTCACTTCACATGGCCCTAGTCGTATTTTTGGTATAAGTTGTAAAGGGCGCATTGCTGTTGGGTTTGATGCTGATTTAACCATTGTTGATCTTAAGCGAGAGGAAATTATTACGAATAGCTTAATTGGTTCTCGCGCCGGTTGGACACCTTATGATGGTCAAAAAGTTAAAGGTTGGCCTGTTGGGACTATTATCCGTGGTATGCGCGTTATGTGGGAAGGTGAAATTGTCACACCTTCACAAGGAGAGCCTGTTAAATTTATGGAAACTTTGGTGTAAACAGATTAAAATTATAAGTATGCCGTAAAATACCATCCTTTAGAGTGGTGATATAGGGTATGTCAGCCTCTTTGGTACATAAGTGTTTTTTTAATGAGTGGTGAATATTCTTAGGCTTGTTTGTAGAAACTATGCAGCAAATTACATGTGCTAGAAGCCAAGAGAAACCTTGTTCAACAAGAACCTAGATTATTTACAGAGCAAATTTAGTTAAAAATCTTTGTCCGTTAAAGTGTGGGGAGGAAGCCAAAGAACAGTTTTGTATGGGGAAAAAGGCGCATATGAATAAAAGCGTATCAAGACATTATTCTTTAAACGTCTCTCTATTTTCAGAGCTGGTTTATTGCTCCCCGCATTTGTGAAAGGAGTATCATTGATATCGCTAAGATTGAGAGAGCTACTTTTTGTATAGATTAATTATTTATAATGCATGAGGAGGTTTTCAGATAAAATTCTTCCTTCCTCAATGTATCTTTGGTTGGCTTCAATGGCTGCTTGTGTACAATGATGATAATTTTCTGAGAAAGCACGATACGCTTCATTAAACGCTTCATAAAAATAAGCACGTCTTTGTGGAATGGGGCGTTCTGCTTCAATCAGTGCATTCATATAGTCATACCATTGGTTTGTTGGAGGCTCGCAAAGATTTTGGAGAGAATGCAATGATCCCAAAATTTCTGCTAGTCGGAGTAATTTTTTTTCATAAGGTGGAGATTGTTGTGCAAAGGTTGGCATTGAAATGACAAGAAATATTAAAATAATGATGTTCATCAATCTATACCGCATTATTTTTATTGCTTTCTTTGAATAAAACTCTGTAAAGATAAAATAATTTTGTCATGAGAACGGTGTAAAAATAAAGTTAATTGCTACATTATTCTCAATTATTGATTATAAAATATAGGGCGTAAGAGGCAGTAAGGAACCCATTGTGGAATATTGAAAATACTGACGAAGCTTTGTGTGGTTAAAAATTTAAGATTTTCTTTCTGCAAACTATCTATTTTTCACATAGATTTATATTGTATTGCCTATAGATTTTTTTCTAAGCTCATTTTCTTTAAGGAGAGAAAGCATCTCTAATGATAGAACGCTTTTGTCCAATCAAATAAAATAGATTGTTTTTATGATAAACGATGGATACAGCCGTAAATACAATGGGAAAATGGTAAGAAGAATTTACTATAAGATACAAGTTTTTAGCTTAAACCGCGTAATACAATGATTTGAGATAAGATACATCTAAAAGGATCGGTGCATAATATCGTCCATGGAGTCAATAAATGAAAGAGTTGCGATTTTATAATACGCTAACACGTAAAAAAGAAAAATTTACACCAATAGATGCGACAAGAGTACGCCTTTATGTTTGTGGACCGACAATTTATGATTATGCGCATATAGGAAATGCACGTCCTGTTATTGTTTTTGATATTTTATTTCGCTTATTGCGTCATGTTTATGGCAATGAGCATGTTCTATATGCACGTAATATTACAGATGTCGATGATAAAATTAATGCACGAGCAGCTAGCGAATATCCAAACGTATCATTGAATGAGGCTATTCGTCACTTAACAGAACGTACATATTCTCAGTTTCAGCAAGATACCATAGCACTTGGTTGTCTGTTGCCAACCAGTCAGCCACGCGCCACTGAGCATTTAGAGGAGATGCGCTCTTTAATTGAAAGGTTGCTTGAAAAGGGGCACGCTTATGAAGCGGAAAATCATATATTATTTTCTGTAAGTAGCATAAAAAATCCTCCCTATTATGGGGCATTTGCAAATCGTTCTTTAGATGAAATGAGGGCGGGGGCGCGTATCGATGTTGCTGCTTATAAAAGGGAAGAGATGGATTTTGTTTTGTGGAAGCCTTCTGTGGAAGGAGAACCAGGTTGGAAATCACCGGGCGGAATTCCTGTTTTAGGTCGTCCAGGTTGGCATATTGAATGTTCTGCAATGTCAATGGCAAAGTTATTAGCGCCCTATGGCGGTGGTTTAACCTGTGATGATCCGACCGCCAATGTTTTTGATATCCATGGTGGTGGAATTGATTTAATTTTTCCTCATCATGAAAATGAGATTGCACAAAGTTGTTCAGCTTTTGGGACGGAGCGAATGGCTAATTTTTGGATGCATAATGGTTTTTTACAAGTTGAAGGCAAAAAGATGTCGAAAAGCTTTGGCAATTTCATAACTATTCGTTCTGTTTTAGAGAATAATTTGGGGGAGTTTAATGGTATTTTAACCGATGAAATGAAGCAAAATTGGGCTGGTTTGTCTGCGCGTTTTTCGATGTTGCAAACGCATTATCGTGAACCATTAAATTGGACAGCACAGCGTTTAATACAATCGAGCAGCGAACTGTATCGTTGGTATGAATGGCTTCGCAGCAAAAAGAGTGAGATGAAAAACAATGAAGCAATTGATGATACTTTGATAGATGCACTTAGTGATGATCTTAATACTCCAAAAGCACTGACTCTTTTGCGAAAATTTTATAAAGAAGGAAATGCTTTGGCTCTTCTGAATGGGATGAATTTATTAGGACTGTTAAGACAAGAATGGATTAAAGAAATAGATTGCCCATTATTTACGAGAAAAACTTTCCTTGATACAAAATTTATTGATCAGCGCATTGCCGAAAGACTAAGACTTATCCATAATAAAGAGTGGGAAGCTGCGGATACAATTCGTGATGAGCTTGCAGCCAAGGGGGTTCTTTTAAAAGACAGTAAGGATCCGCAGAGTGGTGAGCGCATAACTGTGTGGGAAATAAAGCGACACTAAAGCGACACTAATGTCTCTATTCCAGCAGCTCCATAAAAAAGGAGAATATGATGGAATTTTTATATCATTATGGGTATGTTGCACTAAAACTAGTTGTAGGACTTATCGCTTTCCTCTTGATTTTAAGAACCACAGGTCGTGGTAGTCTTAGTCAAATGACGCCAGTTGATTTGGTAAGTAATTTTGTCATGGGAAGTATTATTGGAGGCGTTATTTATAGTCCGGATGTTAGCAGTATTCAATTGTTGATTGTCTTATTTATTTGGCAGACTTTAGTCACATCTCTTAATTTTCTGATGCGCTATTCAGTTTTTTTTCGTCGTCTTATTGCAGGACGACATATTGCATTGGTTTTAGATGGAGTATTTCAAGTGGATAAGATTAAAAAATTAGGTATCAGTGTGAATGATCTGATTACAATGTTGCGCATTAAAGGCTGTAGTTTACATGAAGCTGCTTTCGTTCGTTTAGAAACCAATGGCGATTGTTCCGTTATTAAAAAGGAAGAAGGAAAGAAGTCTATCATTTTAATACAAAATGGTGAAATTCTTGATAAGGGGCTGAAAGAGATTGGTAAAACAAAAAAATGGCTTCAGGCAGAATTGAAAAAAAAACATGTAAAAGTTGAAAATTTATTTGCAGCAGAGTGGTATGAAAATACAGATCAAAATAATAAATTGTATAGTGGATTATTTCTTGTTCCTTTTTCAAAAACAGTCTAACTTCAAAAAACGGGTAGGTATAGCTTATTGGAAGCCATAATGAAGAGATGAATCTATAAATAACCACAGAGGGTATTTTGCCTGTTTGTGCGGATGATAGAGAAGTAAGGACTTTATGAAACGCAATGAAATGACAAAAACTGTATCATCAGATACAGGGAAGACTCTGCACACACTTTACAATTTATGGCCCTATATGTGGCCGGTAGGGCGGCGTGATCTAAAAATGCGTGTGCTATGGGCAATATTTTATCTTGTTTTGGCTAAGCTCGTTCTCATATCTGTACCGTATTTATTTAAATATTCTACGAATGTGCTTGATTCAAGCTTTCAGCTACCTGAATGGTTCCCATCCAGTTGGATTATTCCCATCATGCTTGTTTTGGCATACAATGTCGCGCGTATTATGCAGGCTGGATTAAATCAATTACGCGATTCCCTGTTTGCCACTGTTGGTCAATACGCTGTTCGTCAATTAGCTTATAAAACCTTTGTACATATGCATGAGTTATCTTTGCGATTTCATTTGGAACGCCGAACAGGTGGGCTTTCTCGTGTGATTGAGCGTGGAACAAAAGGAATCGAAGCGATCGTAAGATTTTCAATTCTTAGTACAGTACCAACAGTTTTAGAATTTATATTAACGGCACTGGTATTTTATATAAGTTATGGGTGGCATTATCTTCTCATTGTTGTTGTAACGGTTGGATTATATATTTTGTTTACCATTAAGGCGAGTGATTGGCGTATTCGCATTCGACAAAAAATGAATACAGCGGATACTGAGGCGAATACTCGCGCTGTTGATTCTCTTTTGAATTTTGAAACGGTCAAATATTTTGGTAATGAAACTCTAGAAGCCGATCGATTTGATGCTTCTATGGTAGGTTATGAAAAAGCCGCAACAAAGATTTGGACATCTTTAAGCTGGCTTAATTTTGGTCAGACTCTTATCTTTGGTATTGGAATGACGATCATGATGCTGATGTCAGCTTATGAAGTTTTTTATAAGACACAAACTTTAGGAGATTTTGTTTTTATTAATGCGCTTTTAATGCAACTTTCCATTCCACTAAATTTTATTGGTTCAATGTATCGTGATATTCGACAAGGTTTAACGGATATTGAAGCAATGTTTGATCTTTTAGATGTTCAGAAAGAGATCGTTGATAAATCGGATGCTAAACCGTTAGAGATAAGCGATGGGACCATTTGTTTTCATCAGGTAAAGTTTTCCTATGATTCGAGACGTCAGATTCTCAGAGATATTGATTTTGAAGTTCCTGGAGGAAAAACAGTCGCTATTGTCGGTCCATCGGGTGCCGGTAAATCTACTATTTCTCGGTTGCTTTTTCGGTTTTATGATGTTGATGCAGGCTCTATCACAATTGATGGGCAGGATATTCGTGACGTAACACAAAAGAGTTTGCGTGAAGCGATTGGCATGGTCCCACAAGATACGGTGTTATTTAATGATACAATTGCCTATAATATTTGCTATGGGCGTCCAAGTGCTACAGATGAAGAGATGCGCAAAGCTGCTGAAATGGCACAAATATCAAAATTTATTGAAATTTTACCGGAAGGTTTTCAGTCTATGGTAGGAGAGCGAGGTCTCAAATTATCAGGTGGTGAAAAACAACGCGTGGCTATTGCACGGACACTTTTAAAAGCTCCTCCACTTCTTATTCTAGATGAAGCAACGGCGGCTCTTGATACGGCGACGGAACAGGAAATTCAACAAGCATTGGATATTGTAAGCCGTGGACGTACAACATTGATTATTGCGCACCGTCTTTCTACTGTTATCAATGCGGATGAAATTTTAGTTCTTAAAAGTGGTCGTATTATTGAAAATGGGACGCATACAGAGCTTTTACGCAAGAAAGGTCTCTATGCTTCAATGTGGAATAAGCAGCTTGAAGCATCGCAAGCAGAAGAAAAATTACGTAAAATGCGTGAAGAAGATGAGACGAGTGTTGTTAATCGTAAAAAATAAATAGAGCAAAATGTAATCTATATCTTTATATGGAGTGATTGATTAAATACATAAAAAGACACAAGAGGAACAAAAAGCTTTGTTGCTTGTTTAAGTTTACGATGAATAGGAAATTATATGAGTATTCTGCAATCTTTCCATAATAGCTTTGTAACGGTTCATAAAGAAGGTTATCCTTTTATTGTAGCGTTTTTTGTTATTTCGCTCATTCTTGGTTGGATATGGAGTCCGTTGTTTTGGTTTGGTCTCGTTCTCACGGTGTGGTGTGTATACTTTTTCCGTGATCCAGATCGTGTGATCCCTTTGAATTCAAATTGGGTTATGTCGCCTGCAGATGGGCGTATTTCATTTGTGGAATCATGTGTTCCACCTGAAGAATTAGGATTAGGGAAAGATGAAATGATCCGTATTTCCATTTTTATGGATGTTTTTTCATGCCATATTAATCGTATTCCTATCAGTGGTACAGTAGAGTCTATCGTTTATCATCCAGGTCGATTTACCAATGCTGACTTTGATAAAGCTAGTCAGTTTAATGAGCGTAATGGGGTGGTAATTGATAGCAAACATGGTAAAATTGGTGTCGTACAAATAGCGGGAATGGTTGCGCGCCGGATTGTTTGCTGGTCAAAAGAAAACGATGCCGTTATGACTGGTGAGCGATTTGGATTGATTCGTTTTGGTTCTCGCCTTGATGTTTATATACCAACTGAAATGAAATTGCGTGTTGCAGTTGGACAGACAGCAATTGCTGGAGAAACAGTTTTGGGTTCTTTTGATGATAAGAGTGCCACAACGGACTTCAGATACGATTAGGACTCACAATGAAAAATTTTTCGCCATTTTCTTCATTCAATCCTGAGGGGCAGCATGATGATGTTGCAAATCGGCGGCGTTCACCTACATCAATGCGGTATGTCATTCCCAATATCATTACTATTTTAGCAATTTGTGCAGGGATGAGCAGCATTCGTTTGGCTTTTGAACATCGCTATGAAGCTGCTATTTTAATGGTGCTTTTGGCCGCAGTTTTAGATGGTGCTGATGGTCGCATTGCCCGTTTAATAGATGGTAGTTCATCTTTTGGGGCACAGATGGATTCTCTTGCTGATGTTATAAATTTTGGTGTTACCCCTGCACTCATTGTTTATTCTTTTATCTTGAATCAAGCGAATCATATTGGGTGGGTTGCTGCCCTTGTTTATTGTGTTGCTTGTTGTTTGCGATTAGCACGTTTTAATGTGATGTTAGATAACCCCAATATACCTAAGTGGCAGAGAAGTTATTTTGTTGGTGTTCCAGCACCAGCAGGAGCATTATTACTTTTATTGCCTACCTATTTAGGCACTCTTGGTTTGGTCCCCAATTGGGGGTGGGCATTATTTTTTAGTCTTTATACTGTAATTATTGCTTTTCTTTTGATTAGTCGTTTACCGGTATGGAATGCAAAAACAATTGATCAAAATTTAAGGCGCGATATCGTTATACCTTGCATGTTGGTCATTGTTATTTATGTCGGTTTTCTTGCGACTTACACATGGGAAACTTTATTGATTACAGCTGTTAGCTATATGATTTTTCTCCCTTGTAGTTTTATCGCTTATAATAAACGTGCTACTTTAGAAGAGAAAAAGGCTGATGCTAAAGCTATCCAAGAATTATAAAGTGCTTCATTCTTCTGTCGAAAAGCACAGGAAAAAGAGAGAGTCAAACGATTTACTTCTCATATGATGATCAATCAGGTACATGATAATCTACAAACCGATTTTTATGGACATTAAAGAGTTTTCCAGTTTCCTTTAAATCAGGTGATAACAAATGGACTATCTTTTTTGCAACCTCTTGTGGTAAAGGAAGAGTTTGTGGATCTTCACCGGGCATAGCTTCAGCGCGCATGGCAGTGCGTGTGGCACCAGGGTTGACACAATTAATCTTAATAGGGGTTTGTTTGAGTTCTTCTGCCCAACAGCGGGCAATCACCTCTAAAGCCGCTTTAGAGGCTGCATAAGCTCCCCAGAAAGGGCGCGCAGCATGCGCAACGCTTGAGGATAACAGGATGGCTCGTCCAGCATCAGATTCACGTAATAAAGGCTCAACGGCTTTCATTAAGCGCCATTGGCTGAAAAGATTTATTTGAAAAACATCTTCAAATACCGTGTTTTCTATATGCGCTATTGGTGAGAGTGTTCCAAGAATTCCTGCGTTTGCAACGATAATATCAAGTTTTTTCCAGCGTTTGGCAATTGAGATAGCAAGGGTATCGATGTTTTCCATATGATGCAAGTCAAGGGGAACAAGGGTTGCATGAGCTCCTTTTTCTCGGATTTGATTATCTAATTCAGTAAGTCCACTGACTGTTCGTGCAAGAGCAATAATATGAGCACCGCGTGCAGCAAGCTCGAGTGCCAAATAATAGCCAATCCCTCTTGATGCGCCAGTAACAAGTGCAACACGCCCATGGAGACTAAAGTCACGTTTTGTCATCATTAATCTCTTGTTTTAAGAACAGATGATTGATGAATTTTGGAGAGATTTTCTTGATCAACCAGATGCGTAGGATAATATCCAGTAAAATAATGGTCAGTAAATTGTGGATCGGCGTTATTCCGTTTTTCCCCTGCTACAGCAAGATATAATCCATCCGTTGAAAGAAATTCTAATGAATCCGCTCCAATAAAATCACACATAGATTTTAAATCTGGATATTGATTTGCTAAAAGGTTTTCAGCTTTAGGTGTATCAATACCATAAAAGTCAGGATAAAAAATCATAGGGCTAGAAATGCGCATATGAACTTCTTTTGCTCCTGCATCGCGAAGCATTCGTACAATTTTAAGGGATGTTGTTCCACGCACAATAGAGTCATCAACCAGAATAACACGTTTTCCTTCAATCACAGGACGGTTTGCCGAATGTTTTAACTTGACGCCAAAAGCGCGAATTTGTTGTGTTGGTTCGATAAAAGTGCGGCCAACATAGTGATTACGAATAATACCAAGCTCGAAGGGAATTCCAATTTCTTGTGCATAGCCAATTGCGGCAGGTGTTCCTCCGTCAGGAACAGGAACTACAACATCACCCTTACAGGGGGCTTCTTGTGCTAAACGAATTCCCATATTTTTACGTGTTGTATAAACACTACGCCCTCCAACGATTGAGTCCGGGCGGGCAAAATAAACATATTCAAATAAACAAAGCTTTTCTGGTGTCTCATTTTCTGGTTTTATAATTTTTTTCGTAATTTCCCCATTTTTTTGTATTTCACATATGATGATTTCTCCATTTTTAACATCACGGACATATTTTGCTCCAATAATATCAAGAGCACAAGTTTCAGAACAAAAGATAGGCTTACCATCAAGTTCCCCCATCACGAGAGGTCTAATTCCTGTTGGATCGCGTGCCGCAATAAGCTTTGTACGTGTGAGCGCTAACATAGCATACCCACCTTCTACTTGCCGAATCGCATCAACAAAACGATCAGAGGACGATTCATAACGTGAGCGAGCGATAAGATGGAGAAAAACTTCTGAATCTGACGTTGATTGACAGATAGCACCAGAAGCGATGAGTTCACGGCGTAATGTGAGACCATTGGTAAGATTACCATTATGCGCAATAGCAATACCTCCAACTTTCAATTCAGCAAAAAGGGGTTGAACATTGCGTAATGCCACTTCTCCAGTTGTTGAATAACGGGTATGTCCAATAGCACGATTTCCTGGTAAGCGCGCAAGTGTTGCAGGGTTTGTATAGTGATCGCCAACAAGACCTAAATGCTTTTCTTGATGAAATATTTTATTATGGTAAGAAACAATCCCAGCTGCTTCTTGCCCACGATGCTGAAGTGCGTGGAGTCCAAGAGCTGTTAATGTTGCGGCATCTTCATGCCCAAGAATACCAAAAACTCCACATTCTTCATGAAGGGTATCATCATCTAATGAAAATTCTTGACAGAAAACATCGCTTTTTATCATCATATTCTTTCAGTTGTGATATGGAGGAATCATTAATATCACATTTTACATCATTTAGTTCTCTTTCCTCATGAAAAACTATTCTCTATTTTTTGAAAATTATCTTTTCATGAGAGTGTTGCTCATACGTAAGTTTATTGCTGTCTTTAAACAAATTTTCCGTCTTTTCGAGAACAGATCCAATATCTTTGGGGAGTATTTCCCAAACTTTTTGTCCCAATGAATCTAAAATAGGCCTTGTTTTTGCATTTTTTAACCAATTCGCTTGAAGCTCGGGTTTAATCAGTGCATTAATCAGCAACATACCGATGACCATGATAAGTAAACCACGAAGTGCTCCAAAAATAAAACCAATAGCACGGTCAAGGATACCAATTCGACTATCAATAATAAAATCAGAGATCTTCATTGTAATAATTGAAGTAATAATGAGAACAATAATAAAAATTGTGACCAATGTTGTGATCAATGCAATCATTTTATTAGAGAGATATTGTTCAAAGAAAGGTAAGACAGGTTTGAATAAAAACAGTGTCGTAACAGCTGCAACTGCCCAAGAAATCAACGATAACACTTCACGTGAAAATCCTCGAAGCATAGCAAGAAAAGCGGAAAACAGGATGATTACTACGACAATTCCATCAAGGATTGTTATGATCATTTGTTTGTTCCTTATACATAAAGTTGTGTTCTTTTAAGTCTGTGTGCAAATATATTTTTTGTTATGCCATTTTTTGTTCTTATAGCAAGGATCTTTTGTATTTTATAGAGTTTTTTCTATATTATCATATCTGTGGTGCAGATCATTTTTTACTTACGGTAAGAGTAGCAACGAGTTCGGGAAGGTCGGAGAAAGTTTTTTGTTGAAAGTTGAGCGACTTCATCATTTCGGTTGTTGTTGTGGGGTGAAAGGCTCCTTGAAAGCCGAGTTTTTTTGCTTCATTGATGCGCTGTGCTGAATGTGCAACAGCGCGGGTAGCTCCTGAAAGACTGACTTCACCAAAATAGACATAATCCGTTGGCAATGCGATATTGGCAAGAGAAGATACCAAAGCAGCGGCTACAGCTAAATCAGCAGCAGGTTCTGATATGCGATATCCACCTGCCACGTTCAGATAGACATCATGCTGTCCAAAACGAATGCCACAATGAGCTTCTAAAACGGCAAGAATCATAGAAAGACGATTTCCATCCCATCCGACAACCGCACGTCTTGGTGTCCCAAGGGAAGAAGGAGCAACAAGCGCTTGAATTTCTACGAGTATCGGGCGTGTCCCTTCCATTCCTGCAAAAACAGCAGCGCCTGGTGCTTTTTCATTACGTTCCCCTAAAAATAATTCAGATGGATTTATCACTTCGCGTAATCCTTTATCAGACATTTCAAAGACACCAATTTCATCTGTTGGTCCGAAGCGATTTTTTACAGTTCTAAGAATGCGATAATGATGTCCTCCTTCACCCTCAAAATAGAGAACGCCATCAACCATATGTTCAACGACTCGAGGACCAGCAATTTGTCCATCTTTTGTAACATGCCCAACAAGAACAACGGCGGCTCCTGTTTTCTTGGCAAAGCGGATCATAGCTTGAGCACCGATACGTACTTGTGTGACAGTACCAGGTGCTGAATCTGCTGTATCTGACCATAGGGTTTGAATCGAATCGATAATCACCATATCAAGGTTTTTATGTTCGCTTAAGGTTGCCAGGATATCTTCAACATTGGTTTCAGCAGCAAGTTTCACTTCTGTATTGTTAGCTTCAAGCCTTTGTGCGCGCAGACAAATTTGCGCAATAGCCTCTTCACCTGAAACATAGATGACATTATATCCTTTACGTGATAAAGCAGCGGCTGTTTGTGTTAGCAATGTTGATTTACCAATACCCGGATCACCTCCAACAAGGAGTGCTGATCCACGGACAAAGCCCCCACCGGTAACACGATCAAGTTCAGCAATACCAGAATGAATACGTGGAGCATCTTCGATATTTCCAGAAAGAGATGTGAGTGTGACAATGCGTCCTTTACGAGCATTCTGCTTAGGACCACTTCCTATGCCGCTATTTATAGTTTCTTCGATAAGGGAATTCCATTCCCCACAAGCGCTACATTTTCCTGCCCAACGGGAATGGATGGTTCCGCAATTTTGACAGATAAATTGAATACGATTACGCGCCATGTCGATTTAACCAATTTGCTCTGGAAGGTAATTGCTATCGGCCAGATCACTAAAGCGTGTGAAATCAGATTGAAAGGCAAGGGGCACGATTCCTGTCGGCCCATGGCGCTGTTTTGCAATAATAACGTCAGCTTTTCCAAAAGCTTTATCCATTATTTCTTGCCATTTCGTATGTTCCAAGCTACCTAGTTTTGGTTCTTCATTTTTGAGATAGTATTCTTCGCGATAGACAAACAGAACGATATCGGCATCTTGCTCAATTGAACCAGATTCACGTAAATCTGAGAGCTGTGGACGTTTATCTGTTCTATTTTCTACTTGACGAGAAAGTTGAGAGAGAGCGATAATAGGAATATTCAATTCTTTTGCTAATGCTTTTAATCCTGTGGTAATTTCTGTGATCTCTTGAACACGATTTTCTGATGAACGCTTTGAACTGCTTGTCATGAGTTGGATATAGTCAATAAACAAGATATCTAAACCATGTTGCCGCTTGAGACGCCGCGCACGAGCAGCTAATTGCGTAATTGATATTCCCCCAGTTTGATCAATATAAAGTGGTGCCTTTTGTAGTTGGTTCACCGCACGAATAATTTTTGAAAATTGTTCATCTGAAATATTGCCACGCCGAATATCAGAAGAAGAGACTTCTGTTTGTTCAGAAATAATACGGGTTGCAAGCTGTTCGGATGACATCTCAAGTGAGAAGAATCCCACAATGCCGCCTTCATTTTCTTGGATATTGGCATTACGATTATAAGCATTAGCAATATTAAAGGCAATATTGGTAGCCAGTGAGGTTTTACCCATACCAGGGCGGCCCGCAAGGATAATTAAGTCAGATGCTTGTAATCCTCCCATTTTTTCATCAAGTGTTTTAATATGGGTGGCTATCCCTGATAATTGTGAAGAGCGCTTTTTCGCAGCACTTGCCATATCGATAGCTTTTTTAATAGCCTCATTAAAATTTTCAAATCCACCTCCATATTTCCCTTTTTCTGCTAGCTCAAATAACTGATTTTCAACAGTTTCAATTTGTTGGGTAGGTGTGAGTTCTACAGGAGCATCAAAGGCTGTATTGACAACTTGAGTTCCAAGGTTAATCAAAGACCGTCGGATAAAGAGATCGTAAATGACGCGTCCATAATCTTCAGCGTTAATAATAGTGACTGCCTCTGTGGCTAAGCGAACAACATATTGGTATACAGTAATATCTCCAATTTTTTCTTCCATTTGGATATAGGGCTTGATTGTAACTGGATCTACACGTTTTCCTATTTTAATAAGGTGAGATAAAACATGATAAATTTTTTGATGCAATGGTTCAAAAAAGTGTTCTGGTTTTAGAAAATCTGAAACGCGGTCAAGAGAATCATTGTTGATAAAGATGGCACCAAGCAATGCCTGTTCAGCTTCAATATTATGCGGAAGTTGCCGAAAAGAAGGAGAATCCTCTTTCTTTGAAGAGCTGACATTAACAACGTTAGTTTCTTCCATAATATTTTTCCACTAAAATTCTAAGTCTAGCTACTTTAGGCGATAAATTGAAAATCGTATAATTAAAAGAATAGAGCTACAAATCTTCATTTTAAGTTAAAATTATATAATTTTTTAAAACTCTCTTTTCGTTCCTCATTTATCATTTGTGTATTATTTATATAACGTCTATCTATTTTATTTTATAATATGTGATTTTAAAGTGGAAGTTTTGCTACTCTAAATTTAAGTATTTTTAAGTTACTTAACCTTAAAATTCCAATATCTGTGTAAGTAGAATTATTTTTTTATAACTGAAATTATTTCAGATCATGTGAGGATATAATCAACTTAACGCTCATACAAACTTTAGCCTTAAGGGTAGAACTTTAAATTATTTTTGCTTTATACGCTGGAAAAAAAAAGACATTTCACTCTTAGTGATATTATCATTCTCGGCATGTAATGCCTTTAAATAATATATTTCTAATTCTTTCATAAAAATTAGGTTCTTTATGTACGATAGCCATAAAATACTCACTTTTAAAGTGTGAGTATTTTATGAGCGATATTTAAAATGGAATAAAAAATATAAAACAGAAAGCAAAAATAGCAATTAAGCTTCTTGATGAGAACTGTTTATATCGTTGTCATTAATTTCTTCTGCCAATAATTCTTCCTGACTTTCTTCTAATAATTCTTCTTGAATATTATATATTTCTTTAGCCGAAGTGAGGGTTTCACCTTCTGCTTGGCGTTGTGCTTCACTGGTAGAACGCGCAACATTAATAATCACAGAAATTTGAACCTCTGGATGTAAGCTAAGAGTGATAGTGTGAAGACCGATCATTTTTATTGGATGATTAAGTTCGATTTGATTTCTTCCAATAGAAAAGCCTTCATCTGTTATGATTTCAGCAATATCACGTGTTGACACAGAACCATAAAGTTGTCCTGTTTCACCAGCAGAACGAACAACAATGAATGATTGTCCATCAAGTTTTTCAGCAATTTTTTGCGCTTCGCTTTTGCGTTCAAGATTACGTGCTTCAAGTTGTGCACGTTGTACCTCAAAATGTTTTTTATTAGCTTCATTTGCGCGTAAAGCTTTACCTTGAGGCAAGAGAAAATTACGCGCATAACCATCTTTAACTGAGACAATATCACCCATCTGACCAAGACGAGGAATGCGCTCAAGTAAAATAATATCCATAGTTTTTCCTTTCGAACAAATAAATTTAGTGGAGTTTTTTGCGTGATTGAAAATTGTATTGAATAGCAGCCCAAATTCCCATCAAAAGCATCATGAAAACAATAGGTGGAGTAAAAACGACTGTAAAAATAGCAATATAAACAAGAGAAAGTATAATAATCCGACCGTTTACCCCTTTTGTAATATTGTGAAGATATGCTAGACCGCTAATTAATATGATGACAGTGTATGCAGTACTAAAGGCAAGGGTACTCAAGTTAAGAGAAGAGCTCAACTCAATCATCGATGCTATGCAAACAATAATAAAAATAATAATTCCAGAAATTGGAAGGCGGAGAGTTTGGCTCCAATCATCACGGGGTCTTTTCAGCCATTTCATATGTTGTGCTGCTATCATGGAAAAGTAAAGGTTACCAATGAGAAAAACCAAACTATAAATAGTCAAAGAAAAAGCAGTAAAAGTTGCTGTATGCGTCATTAAAAGCTCATTAAAAGCGCGTATATCGGCTTCTTTTATTGACTGTGTTTGTTGCAGAGTTTGTGCTATGTTTTCGGTGATTTTTTTTGCAACGATGGGTGTGGAAGGACGTGTTTGAACATAGAGCCCAATGAAAGTTGCTATAAGAGCGATAAAATTAGTTAAATGAAAAATAACCGATGATAATGGATACCATATCAGTTCGTTTTCTTTTTGCGCTGGTCGTGCAAGCCCAAGAAGCCAAGAAGCATAGACAGCAGGAAGGAAAAATAAGAACATAAAGCCAAGAGCAATATAGGTATTAGTGGTTATGATAAGAACAACAGTAGCACTTATGAGGGCGATGAGACTGGCTAATGTTCCTTGACCGAACGCAACAATAAAAATTGGCAATGAAAGAAAGCAGCCAAGAAGAAGAGAAAAAAAGGGCGCGATATTTGCAACACTGATGATTGCCAGTCCTATCACAACAGCAAATAATCCTGCCAAAATACCGGTTAATATCTCATAAGTACGATTTTTTTTCATTTATTGCTGTCCTGCTTTCTGCAGTTAGAGGCGTGTCAATACCCCAACTTTGACATTTAATAGCTTAACATAGGATACAACAAGCTATTTTTTAACCATATAAGAAAAGCAACTGGAGAAACTCTCCAGTTGCATAGCGTATTGATTGCTTACTTTATAACATACGGAAGTAAGCCTAAAAAGCGAGCACGTTTGATAGCATTAGCTAATTCACGCTGTTTTTTCTGACTAACAGCAGTAATCCGTGAAGGAACAATTTTCCCACGTTCGGAAATATAACGTTGTAACAACTTGATGTCTTTATAATCAATTTTGGGAGCATTGGTCCCTGAAAAAGGACATGTTTTACGACGACGATGAAAGGGGCGACGTGCAGAGTTTTGATTAGTATCAGTCATCATTCTACCCCTTCTATAGTATTTTCACGTTGACGACGTGGAAAACGAGGACGCTCTTCATCATGTCCAATGTGACTATTGCGATCAAGGTGTGAGAGCATAGCAGATTTTTCTTTTTCGTGTTTTTCTACGCGAATGGTCATATAACGCAAAATATCTTCATTGATGCGCATCTGACGCTCCACTTCAGCAATTGCTGAAGCTGGTGCATCAATATTGACTAAGACATAATAAGCTTTACGGTTTTTACGAATACGGTAAGCAAGAGGACGAAGTCCCCAATTTTCTATACGCCCAACTTTTCCACCATGCGCTTCAATGACACCTTTGTAGAGACTCAAAAGTTCATCAACTTGCTGCGGTGCAATGTCTTGTCGGGCAAGGAACATATGTTCATAAAGAGCCATTGTTTTGCCTTTCTTCAATTAAATTTCACCGGTTTTAGCGCAAAGCCTCTGCGACTTGTCTTTTTTGGAAATCCAAAGAAGAAAGGACGCGTTTACAATTCGAGACATCTCAGAGCGGAGATACGGGAGGCCGGAAACATTGTATTTCCTACTGATATTTTACAGCCCTCCGTTCAACCTCCAGCTAAAGTGCCGGCAACGAATATTTCATATCTACAGGTTATCTTTTAAAATAGCAAGTTTATGCACACAAAAAAATTGATTTGTTAAATCTTGATATATTTCCTTCTTCTACAAAAAGATAATACTGTAATATAAAGGCAAAGGAGGGAAAAATGGACTTTTTAAACCAGATTGATGTTACACTCTTTGAAATGTTTGTCGGCAATCATCAAGCTTGGTCGATTGTAGTTTTGTTTAGTATTTTTTGTGCAAAGTTTTTAATTTATATTATTCCTCTCCATCTTTGTGCGTTGTGGTTTTGTGGTGGGGAGAGGGAACGGTGTGTTGTGCTAAGCATTTGCATGAGTATTTGTGCATCTCTTTTCATAGGTTATCTCATTTCTCTTTTTTATTTTCATCCTCGCCCATTCGTGGTAGGGCTGACGACACCGCTTATTCAACATCGTGCAACAGCTTCTTTTCCTAGTAATCATGCCTTGACCATTGCATCTTATGCAGCTAACTTTTATTTTTACCGATACAAAGTTACTTTTAAATTTGCCACCGTATTTTTGTGTTTGATCTGTTGGGCGCGCATCTTTGTGGGTGTACATTATCCCTTTGATATTTTAGCAGGTGCACTTTTAGGAAGTCTCATAAGTTTGGGTGTTATTCAGTTTATAGCACCCTATTTTCCTAAGTTTTTATATCAAATTCCGCCCTTAAAATATAATTTTAGGTGTGGTATTCGTTTTAAATAAAGGGCTTTATATTGATTTGTGCGGATGAATAAGGTCAAAAGAAAATAATTTAATTGTACAGTTTTAGGAGTTGATAAATGGGTGCAGCTTTTATTTTTCCAGGGCAGGGGAGTCAACTTGTTGGTATGGGGAAAGCGCTTGCAGAGCAATTTATTGTCGCACGGATGGTTTTCGAGGAAGTTGATGATGCTTTGGGTGAGAAATTATCAAAGATCATTTTTGAAGGACCAGCAGATGTTTTAACGTTAACAGCAAATGCACAACCGGCATTAATGGCTGTATCTATGGCTGTCATTCGTGTGATGAAACAATTAGGGCTTCGTATAGAAGAAAAGGTAAGGTTTGTTGCTGGTCATTCTTTAGGCGAATATTCGGCTCTTTGTGCTGCTGGTACATTTACTCTCACAGATACGGCAAGACTTTTGCGTATTCGTGGCAATGCTATGCAGGCTGCTGTCGCGGTTGGTGAAGGTTCTATGGCTGCATTAATTGGTTTAGAAGAGCACATTGTGGAAGAAATTTGTGAAACTGTTTCTGGAGAAGGACTATGTCAGATTGCTAATGATAATGGTGGTGGGCAAATTGTTATTTCCGGTAAAGCAAAAGCAGTTGAGGCAGCGGTAGAGATTGCATCAACAAAAGGTGCAAAACGTGCACTTCTTCTTCCTGTTTCTGCACCTTTTCATTCATCTTTAATGCAACCTGCTGCTGATGCCATGAAGAAAGCACTTTTGACTGTTAACAAAATGTCCCCTATTGTTCCTTTGATTGCCAATGTTTCTGTTGCACCTGAGAGCAATCCAGAGCGTATTACTACTCTTCTTGTCCAACAAGTGACTGGGAAGGTGCGATGGCGTGAAACAATAGAATGGATCGCTGCTAATGGAGTTGATACGCTTTTTGAAGTTGGTTCTGGAAAAGTATTAACAGGTTTAACGCGTCGTATTAACAAAGATATAAAGGGGGTAACCATTGGAACAGTTGATGAAATAGAATCAGCGCTAGGTATGCTCGGCGTTTAATCTATAAGGAGTTAAAAAATGTTTAGATTAACAGGACGTAAAGCTCTTGTAACGGGGGCTTCGGGAGGAATTGGTGAGGCAATTGCACGCTGCTTTCATGCACAAGGAGCCATTGTTGGACTTCATGGAACACGCGAAGAAAAGCTTAGAGAAGTGGCGGCAGAATTAGGGCAGAATGTTTTTGTATTCCCCGCTAATCTTTCTGAACGCCAATCGATTAAACAATTGGCTGAAGTTGCAGAAAGAGAAATGGATGGCGTCGATATTTTGGTTAACAATGCGGGAATCACTAGGGATGGTCTTTTTGTGCGTATGCAAGATAAAGACTGGGATGATGTTTTAGAAGTTAACCTAACAGCTGCTTCTCTTTTGACGCGTGAATTAATACATTCTATGATGCGCCGCCGTTATGGAAGGATTATTAACATTACATCTGTTGTTGGTGTTGTGGGAAACCCTGGACAAACGAATTATTGTGCTGCAAAAGCAGGCTTGATAGGTTTTTCTAAAGCATTGGCACAAGAAATTGCTTCGCGAAACATCACTGTCAATTGTATTGCTCCAGGATTTATTAAATCCGCAATGACAGACAAGCTTAATGAAAAGCAAAAAGAAGCCATTATGGCTGCGATTCCGATGAAACGTATGGGAAGTGGGCAAGAAATAGCCGCTACTGCTGTTTATTTAGCAAGCGATGAAGCAGCCTATACGACAGGTCAAACACTCCATATCAATGGTGGAATGGCAATGATTTGAGTATTTATTTTATTCCACATTGATTTATGAGTTGTATTATTTTAGATAGTAACGATTGAAATGGATAGATGCATCTATTTCTTTAATATGGTCGTTGATCAATTGATGTCGGAATGTCAGATTGGTTCATTTTGTAGGGGATATCCACAGGATGTTTTAAATCATTACTAAAATCTTTTAAAGTAATGCATCTATTGCTTGATTAGATGAACCGATATAGTTAACCAAATTATAGGAAATATAAATTCGAGGATTTCAACATGAGTGATACAGTAGAGCGCGTTAAGAAAATTATCGTGGAACATCTTGGGGTTAATGCTGATAAAGTTGTAGAAAATGCAAGCTTTATCGATGATCTAGGGGCTGATAGCCTTGATACGGTTGAACTCGTTATGGCTTTTGAAGAAGAGTTTGGGGTAGAAATTCCAGATGAAGCTGCTGAAACGATTTTCACAGTTGGCGATGCAGTCAAGTTCATTGATAAAGCTTCAGCGTGATTACTAAAGGGCAAAGGCATGAATTGCTTTTGCCTATATTCTTCGGAGCTCTTTTGAAAAGAGAGCTTTGAGAGGTGAAGTTTAGTTCAAGGTTAGAAGTTATGAGACGTGTTGTTGTTACTGGTTTAGGGTTGGTATCTCCATTAGCTGGTAATACTGAATATAGTTGGAAACGACTTCTTGAAGGAAGAAGTGGTGTCCGACGTATCACAGAGTTTGATGTGTCAGATTTGCCATGCCAGATTGCTGCGCGTATCCCCTTAGGGGATGGAACAGAGGGGACTTATAATGCTGATTTGTATATGGAACCTAAAGAGCAACGTAAAGTTGATGCATTTATTGTTTATGCAATGGCTGCTGCTAACCAAGCGCTTGCAGATGCCGAATGGTTTCCTAAGAGTGATGAAGATCAGATTTGTACAGGTGTGTTAATTGGTTCGGGAATTGGGGGAGTTGAGGGTATTGTTGAAGCTGGTTATACGCTTCGTGATAAGGGCCCACGTCGTGTTTCTCCTTTTTTTATTCCAGGTCGTTTGATTAATCTTGCTTCTGGTTATGTGTCTATTCAATATGGTTTACGGGGGCCTAATCATTCTGTTGTAACGGCTTGTTCAACAGGGGCGCATGCGATTGGTGATGCGGCACGTTTGATTATGTTTGGTGATGCAGATGTCATGGTGGCAGGGGGGGCTGAATCTCCGATAAATCGGATATCTCTTGCAGGTTTTGCAGCTTGTAGAGCTCTTTCCACTTGTCGCAATGATGATCCTGAACGGGCGTCACGTCCTTATGATACTGATCGTGATGGTTTTGTGATGGGGGAAGGAGCGGCAGTTGTTGTTTTAGAAGAGCTGGAACATGCCAAAAAACGAGGAGCGCGTATTTATGCTGAGGTTATTGGCTATGGTTTATCTGGTGACGCTTACCACATTACAGCGCCTTCAGAAAGTGGTGAAGGGGCTCAGCGTAGTATGATAGCTGCTCTTAAGCGTGCACAAGTGAATGTGAGTGAACTTGATTATATTAATGCTCATGGTACATCTACGATGGCTGATTCCATAGAGCTAGCGGCTGTTGAGCGTGTTTTAGGGAGTTATGCACCACAAGTTTCTATGTCATCAACGAAATCATCTATCGGGCATTTACTTGGTGCAGCCGGTGCTGCTGAGGCTATTTTTTCTATTTTAGCTATACGGGATAATATAGCCCCAGCGACACTTAATCTTGACAATCCATCGATTGAAACGAAAATCGATCTTGTACCACACAAACCGCGTGAACGAAAGATTGATACGATTCTTTCTAATTCTTTTGGATTTGGTGGGACAAATGCATCGTTGGTGATGCGACGTTTTAGGGGATAATAAGTATTTTTATTTAATTTTTGCTTTTGAGTTTTCTACTTTATTATAAGGTGAATGAGAAATTATAATATTATCCTTAATCGCTATTGAGGGGTTATGTCCGATGTGAAAAATGGAAAATCATTAAAGGACGTAAGTGATTCCTCTTCGAATCATTTAGCAGATAGTTATGACATGTTAATACATAAAAAACGAAAGAAATCATCTATCGTCCGTAATCCGTTGGTCATTCTCGGTCATTTTTTTCTTATGCTGATTGTGATTATTCTTTTTGCCATAAGTATTCCTCTTTATATTGGAAAAAGTATTTTTGAAGAAAAGGGAAAAATTGAGGAAGAACAAATTGTTCTTATCCATCCTGGTACCGGAATTCGTGAAATTGCTTCATTGCTAGAAAAACGTGGTTTCATTCGATCATCAGATATTTTTGTTTATGGGGTTGGTTATCACCAAAAAACAACGCATCTGAAGGCTGGTGAATATTTAATTCCAGCTCATGCTTCGATGCAGGATATTATGGATATTCTTGTGAAAGGAAAATCTATAGAGTATACATTTACAGTACCTGAAGGTTTAACGGTTCAGCAAGTTTTCGATCGATTAGCTGCGAATGAAATTTTGATTGGAGACCTTCCAAAAATTTTGCCTCCAGAAGGTTATTTAATGACGGATACTGTTCGTTTTATTCGGGGAACAACGCGTAAAGAGATTGTAAACAGGTTGCGTGAAGGACAGACAAAATTAATTCATGCTATATGGGCTACGCGTTCACCTGATTTACCCATTAAATCAATTGATGAGTTTGTTATATTAGCCTCAATTGTTGAGAAAGAAACGGGAATTGCAGCAGAAAGACCAATGGTTGCTGCGGTATTTTATAACCGCCTTATAAAGCATATGCGTCTTCAATCGGATCCAACAGTAATTTATGGTCTCTTCGGAGGAAAAGGAAAACCATCCGGTCGTGCAATTTATCGTTCAGATCTTGAGAAGGAAACACCATATAATACTTATAAAATTAATGGTTTGCCCCCAACGGCTATTGCAAATCCAGGTCGAGATTCTTTAAAAGCGGTGGCACATCCACCAAGCAGTGATGCACTTTATTTTGTTGCTGATGGTTCAGGAGGGCATGTTTTTTCTCGAACTTTAGAGGAACATAATATGAATGTTCGCAAGTGGCGAGAATTAAAGGCAAAACATTGAATTTATAGTGATAACACATCTTTTTGCATCGTAAATGAGAATCCCAAATATAGTAAAATTTTTCTATTTAAACTTTTTATGAGAATGATAAAAAATCATTTTCTTGTCTGTCACAAGTGGGGTTGGCGTATGGATAAAAATATTTAAGAAAGAAGTGAATATACTGCTAATACCTTATCTCAAAAAAGAGCAGAATAACATTGAGAATTGCTAAGAAAACACATTGATTAGGAGAGAGGTTGAGATAATGTATAATTCAAATTTTGGAGAAACATTTATGAACAAAGTAGAGTGATGTAATGACAGTCTTTGAAAGTAAATTGAGTACTATAAAAATGAATCAACGCCGCGGTTTTTTATTTATTCTCTCTTCGCCTTCAGGTGCTGGTAAATCAACAATTTCTCGATTACTTCTAAAAGAGGGACAATTAGAGCTTTCCGTAAGTATGACTACAAGGAAAAGGCGTCCTAGTGAAGTAGATGGGCTGCATTATTACTTTATTTCAAAAGAAGAGTTTGAATATAAGCGTGATAGGGATGAATTTATTGAGTGGGCAGAAGTTCACGGAAATTATTATGGCACTTTACGTGAAACTGTTGAAAGCGCATTGAATGCTGGCCAAGATATGTTATTTGATATTGATTATCAAGGTACCGAGCAGCTGCAAAAAAAGATGCTAGGAGACACTGTATCTGTTTTTATTCTTCCACCATCAATGAAAGAGCTTGTTTCGCGTTTACATCGTCGAGCAGAAGATAGTCAAGATACTATCAATTTGCGATTGGAAAATGCACGAACGGAGTTAAAGCATTGGCTTTCTTATGATTATGTTGTGATTAACGAAGATTTAGATCAGTCTTTATCTTTTATTAAATCAATTTATTTAGCTGAAACCGTAAAACGTGAGCGTTGTTCTTATCTTGGCTCTTTTGTTGATGGGCTTATTGCTGAAAAAATCGATAAATGTTGTGATTAAAAAAGGTTTTATAACACAAAGTGCATTTTTTAGAGCACTAGATGCGCTAAAGTTACAAATTCAGAAATCGAGAGCGTTTCAGCACGGCGCATTCCATCAATTCCAGCTTTTTCTAATAGCTCTTCACCTCCAAGTATTTTGAGATTTTGACGAAGCATTTTTCGTCTTTGCCCAAAGGCGGTTTTTGTGACGAGGCTTAGTTTTTGTGCAGAGCAGGAAAGAGGTTGTATTCGCGGAATAATATGAACAACGGAAGACGTTACTTTAGGTATTGGTATGAAGGCTTGAGGGGGGACATCAAAAGCAATTTTAGCAGTGGTACGCCAGCCAGTTAAGACACTAAGACGTCCATAATGAGTAGATTGAGGTTTAGCTGTAATCCGTTTGGCAACTTCACGTTGAAACATCAATGTCATTGATTCATAAAAAGGAGGCCATGGTTCAGTCAAAAGCCAATTTAATAAGAGTTGTGTCCCAATATTATAGGGAAGATTTGCAATAATGCGCGGTTTTACAGGGCTTGTTTCAAAGAGTTTTGAGAAATCTTGCTTCAGTGCATCATTACAAATAACTTTTAATTTTTTAGGATAGTGTTTTTCTATTTCTAAGAGAGCCGGTATGCAGCGCTCATCGCGTTCTATTGCTGTTACAATGGCACCCTTTGCTAGCAAGGCACGTGTGAGACCTCCAGGACCAGGACCAATTTCAAGAACAGGTTTTCCTTCTATATTGCCTGCTTGATGAGCAATTTTAGATGTTAAATTAAGATCAAAAAGAAAATTCTGCCCCAAAGATTTATGCGCTTGTAATCCATATATATCAATGACCTCACGCAGAGGAGGGAGATTATCTATTGGCATGGGTTTAAACTATTTTTTGCAAGTTGATTTGCAAGTTTAAGAGCAGCAATAAAGCTTTCGGGAGAGGCTATCCCTTTATCAGCAATGTCAAAAGCAGTTCCGTGATCTGGAGACGTGCGAATAAAAGGTAGACCTAACGTGACATTAACAGTGCTATCAAAGTCTAATGTCTTAACAGGGATAAGGGCTTGATCATGATACATACAAATGGCAACGTCATATGCTTTTCTTGCGCATTCATGGAACATTGTGTCGGCAGGCAGCGGGCCTGCAATATTGAGTCCTTTCTTTTTAAGATATTCAATAACAGGAGTGATAACTTCAATATCTTCTTTTCCCATCGCACCTCCTTCTCCAGCATGAGGATTAAGACCAGCAACAGCTAGTCGGGGTGATGTTATTTTAAACCTTGTTTTTAAGTCATATTCAGTAATAAGTACCGTTTGAATAATTAAATCACGGGTAAGCTGTGAAGGAACATTTTTAAATGGAATATGAACAGTTATTGGTACTGTTTTTAATCGAGGTCCTGCTAACATCATAACTGGATGATAACATTTATGAAAAGCTTTATGGGCTAAATCGGCTAAAAATTCTGTATGACCTGGAAATTGAAAACCGGCATCATAAAGACTCTTTTTTGCAATAGGACAAGTGATAAGTGCACATGCATGGCCATTTTGAATCAATTGAACACAGCGTTTAATTGCTTCAATAATTCCAGCTGTATTTTTCGATGAAGGTATACCTAATTGATCACTTTGTTTGTTTTTTAACGGTATGATAGGAAGAGCGCTTTGAAAATTTTTTGCAGGATTATTGATTAAAACAGATTGCACCTCAACATCAATCTGTAAAAAACGAGCGCGCGAACGAATAACATCTGGATCAGCAAGAAGTACAAAAGGTGGAATTTGGCGCGTAACACGCAAATTCCACGCTTTTAGTACTATTTCAGGACCAATTCCGGCAGGATCACCACCGCTAACAATAAGAGCAGCCATTATGAATTTTGAATGCGTGCCACTCGGCGCAGTTCTCCTAAATATTTGTCGCTTAATTCTTCAAGTTTTTGCGGGCTTCTTTTTTTACTATCTTGAAGAGAAAATATCAGTCGAGCGACATAATCATCAGAAACTCTTTTTATTTTGCAGACAGCAATTGCTTCGATTCCATCAGATGTTTCTTGTAATTTTGTCATTTTTCCAGCAGGCGTTTCAAGAATAGCTTGTTCCCATGCATTAGGAAGTTGTGGCTCCAGAAACTTTCCTAAGTGGCGGATAGTAACGTCTAAAATACCTCTTGCTTGATTGTGAGCATTGGCACATCCACGGAAATGTGCGCGAAAATTACTTGCTTCTCTTTGACGTCTTTCAAAGATCTCTGAACGACGATGTGCAGGAATGACAAAAACAATTCGCTGTAATGTATATTCGTTGGTTGAAGGTTTTACACCACCATTTTTTAATATTCTGCGTACAGCTTCTTGTTCGCTAATCATACCTGTTTCAGCTTGATAGCGTGCGCTAACAAGACGCCCCCATCCTATTTGTCCACGGATGTAATCTTTAAAGTGTTGCACTGTGATCTCAGTTTGGATCAGAATCTGGTTGAGCTGATCAATCGTCATATTATTTTGTGTCGCAAAATTCTCAAAAGCTCTATCAACTTCATCATTGCTTACTTCAATATTACGACGTTTTATTTCAATATTTTTTAGCTTTTCATCAATAAGCTCTTTTTTAGCCTGTGCCACCAAATTGCCTTGCTTTTGTTGTAGCCTGAGAAAAGCAAGGCGTCTTTGTATATCATAATTTGTGATGGGGTTGCCATTAACTGTAACAACAATAGAAGTCTGCGCAAAGACTGTCGGAATCAAAAATCCATTTATTAGCAGGCTACTTACGCTCAAAGATGCAATATAAAATAAAGCAAGAAAACGCTTTTTCAATTTATTCATGTAAATAGGCTTTCGCATTGTTTATTAATTCTCATCAACAACTTAAAATACACGCTTTCTTTCATAAAAACAATGATAAGTTAAATGACTGATACATTCCCTTTATAAATTAATCTATCTTTTTTCCGATATCTGCAATCGTACGCAATGAAAGAGAGAAATTAAAGTTTTGCAAGGGTGCTTTCCTGCCTGGATTCGTTACCTGTTGATAACCGAATGTTAACCCGAAACATTCATCCATATAACTCAAGCTAATTCCTCGCTTTATAAATGTACCAGATACTAAATCATAACCGGCGTTGCTATTAATGGACCAATAATCTGCTAATTTAAGTCCTGTTTGAAAAGAAATTTCTTGGCGCTCTTGAGAATATTCATAGTCTGGTTGCTTTGCGATATAGGCATATTGTAGAGCCACCCAAAAATTTTGCCATTTTTGTGATGCTTCGATTTCACTACGGCGGATTTTTCCTGTTTTTTTGTCAAAGCGTCCACGCGTTTCTAAGGAAAAACCACTTTTATGGGTTGTACCAAACATTGCAACATAGTCTGAACGTTTTGCCTCTAAGCTAGAATGAGTACCGACATTGATAAAGTCCTTTTCTGCAAAAGAATTCTTTCCTGCTAGATGGAAGGATTGTCCAATGAGACCATAAAGAGACCAATTATCATTAAGGCTTCCAGAATATCTTATACCTATATTGGCTCTTGTACCACCTTCTACACGATCATAACCAGAAAATTTGTCTCGTTGAAAGAGAGTGGTTGCATCAAAGACAAAGCTTTGAGCATCTTCATTAGGAATTTGTCCAATATATTGTTCATTATTGCGTATAAAAATTTGTGCAGTTGGTTCTATAATATGTGTAGAATGATCAGCTGTAATGAGGAAGGGATAACGTAGTTCCAACCCTGCTGTTGCCATGCCACGAATTGCTGAACCATGAATTGCGGATAAGGCATTGTTTTCTATAGAATCTGTGTGATTTTCGCTTGCATTGGTTGTAATGATATCAGCTCGTAGAGAGAGAAGAGGGGTTAAGATGAGTCCGTTGTGCGTGTTGAAGCGCTTTTTCCACTGAAGCTCGTTTGTTAAACGCAAACTATTTCCAGCCATACCAGAAAGTTTTACTGTGTTGAGAGGGTTTCCGTTCTGGTCGGGTGAACTGAAGTCAGCATGGCGACGATAAACTGATTGCATATTACTATGGAAGGTAAGCTCTCCATTATAAATGGGTTCATCTGGTGTGAAAAAATAATCGATGCGTGGTAAGACCCACGCTTGTCGAGAGTGACGTTCATAATGAGGATCATTCAGTATTGAATCTTGAACTTTAAAATGATAAAAACGCATATCAAAATAATTTTTTCCTGCAAGACCATTCAGATAGATCTGAGAAAGTTGTGTAGGATTGTTATAGTTTTCAAGTTTATAGGCACGACTAAAATGCTGATCTGATTGTGCAAGAATATCCCATCCATAAGTCCAGTGTGAGTTAATACGAAAATCCCCCTTTGTCGCCAGCATATAACGGTTTTTATGTTGGGAATCAATCGTATCATTATCAAATCTATGCGGTTTCATTTGATATATATGAGCAAAGCGAATGTTATAACGGCCCGTTTTTAAACGCTGACGCCATTCCCCTTCGGTTAAAAGCCCTTGTTGGGTATAAACCGTAGAAGAAAGGGTAAAATCATAATGGGGGGCGAGATTCCAGAAATAAGAATTCTTTATCCCCATACCGAGATAATCAGTATAAAAAAAATGAGGAGTAAGCAGACCGCTAGCACGCCTGACAGTTGGATCATAGATCTCAAAATTTGGAAATTTTATAATCGGTACACCAAAAACTTCAAAACTGCTATTTTCAAACCGAATTTTTTTGACGCTATTATTCCATATGATCTTTCTTGCTTTAATTTTCCATAGGACATCTCGATCTGGTTTATAAGAGCAAGGTTCACAGGCTGTATAGGTTGCATTTTCAAAGACTGTTATGTGATTGTGTTTGCGTGTAGCATTTTGGGCTGAAAAGTGAACATTGTTGGCTGTATCAATACGTAGGGCGTTTACAAAACCCTCGCCAAGATCTTTGGTCATATCAATTTGGTTGGAATAAATTTTATTACCATCCTTTTGAGTAATTTCAACGTTCCCTTGTGCTATAAGCCGTCCTGTTTTTTGATTGTAAATAATTTTTTGAGCGACAACTTTATTGCCATCATATTCGATTTGGACATTACCGTGTGCAGAAACAGTGTTTTCATCACGATTGTAGATGAGTTCATCCGCAGAGAGCAAAAGAGGAGGTTCCAGATTTTGAATGCGACTTTGAGAAGGAGATTGAAGGCTTTGAGCGTGCGCACAATAAGACAAAGCACTTCCTAAAATAACCCCCACAACACTTTTAAAAGCGAGAGCACTTAATTTTGTTAAAATAGTTTTTTTAAGTGTTAATGCTTTCACTTAGCCATCCTCTTTATGAAGTAAAAAAGAGATTCCTAAGAATAACGCAATAACAACGGGTGTCCAAGCTGCAATAATTGGTGGAATATATCCAGCATTACCGAAAGCTTGAACAAGTACGGAAATAACATAAAGCATAAACCCAGCTATTACGCCACCAAGAATCAACATTCTAGATTGCCCAAAACGTGTAAAATTTAAAGATACAGTTGCTGCAATGAGGGTCATTGCCACAAGCAATGCCGGTAATGCAATCAAAGATTGGAAATACATATCAAAATTATGAGCAGAATAGCCAAATGAACGTGCAATCATAATTTTTTTTGGCAATTGGTAAAATGGAATAGTTGCGGGATTCACTAAACGTTCCGTTAAAAATTCAGGTTTTAGATTGGTTTTTATTTGCAACACGGTAAATTTTTCAGGAGGATGCCCTATTTTATAGATTGTTCCATTTGTTAATAGCCAAAATCCATTAGTCAAGGTTGCTTTTGGGGCGTTAATCCAATTTTTAACGGTTGCATTGTCATTGTATTGTACAAAGGTGGCATCGAGAAGAGAAAGTCCTTGATCGGTGATAGATTTAGCACCAATGGTTGTTCTGCCTAAATTTGTATGTTGTGTTAACCAGTGGATACTTGTATTGTGAAGAGGTGTTAGTACATTGTGATTGCGCCATTCAGTCATCTTTTTTTCTGCTTGAGAAAATCCCCATGCAGCAAGTGGATTAATGAGAAGAATTGAAAATAATCCCAAAAGAAAAGCTCCAAAACAAGCTGGCATAAGAAATTGCCATGCAGAAACACCGATTGAACGAGTCACTACAAGTTCAAGTTTTTTGTTGAGCGAGATAAGCGTTGCCATTGCAGAAAAGAGTGCAATGAAAGGGATAAGTTGTTGCATGATAAAAGGGATGCGTAAAGCAGAGAGGAAAAATGCATCTTTTGCTGTATAATGCGGAAGGGAAGATAGCCTACCAGAATTCTCTGTGAAATCGATTAAAAGAGCAAGAACAAAAATGCTTCCCCAGAAATAACAAGTTATTTTAAGATACCGTATAAAAAAATATCGTCCAAGTGTCCACCCAATCATGATATTTCATCCGAGGAATCTTGAGATTTTCGATGTTCAAATTTGTTCATTATTTTTTGAAAAGCGATTTGAAGTATCTCATTAACTTTTGTGGGAAGCCCAATTTTATGATTCGTTAAAAGCATAAAAAAGACAAATGCACTTGTTCCTATAGGTATAATATAAAGGAGAGGAACGTATGCAAGATCGCTTTTTGCCTTTTCTGCGAAAAAATATCCTATCCAATACACCAGAAAAGAAAGGGCAATTGCCGAGAGATTTGCGGAATGACGAGCTTGTCGATGGGAGCGTACATCCCCTGCCGCTGCTAATGCAATAAGTGAAAAAACAATAGGGTAGAGACATTGTGTTAGTCTGCGGTGAAATTCAGCTTTATATTGGAGTGGTTTTCGTTGATAGTAGGGATCTTTTGGGTCAGGGTTTTGTAAATAAGAAAGAGACCGATCTTTTGGATAAAGAGTAGGTGTTTTATCACTGGGGATAAACTCTCCTAGGCTAAAAGTATATGAGCTAAATTGCACGATTGAAACACTGTTATTTTGATGATTGACTCTTTCTATTTCACCGTTATTGAGAACCAGAAAACTGCCGTTTTTATTGCTCACAATGGATGCGTCTGTTGCATAATAAAAAAGATCAGTCTTAGGATCACGCTGGTCGGCAATGAAAAGGCGTTCAAGTGTTCCATTTGGATTTCGTTCGCCAATTTCTATGTAAAGGTTATTGGCGAGTTTTTGGAAGCTCCCTTCACTAATGAATAGATTAATAAGATCAAAATGAGCGCTTGCTAGCATTTGTCGCATATGAAGACGCGCTTGAGGAACAACAAAATTAGCTATAGAAAAGGAGATACAGGATGCAACAATAGCAAGAAGAAGGATAGGTTTCCAAACAGTACTTTTAGGAAAACCAGAGGCATTGATGACAGCAAGTTCTGAGTCTTGATGCATTGCTGAGAGGATGGTTGTAATTGCGATGACTAATGCAAACGGAATGACAACAAAAATAACAGAAGGAACCAATGAGAGTGAAAATTGTAAGACTGTGAGGAGTGTTTGTTTACTTGTTGTGAGAAAGTTTATCCGTGCAAGAATTTGTATAGTCCAACTAACGCCCACTGCTGCAATCATGACAGAACTAAACAAAACAAGGACACGTTTCAGGATGTAGAACTCAATAATACGCATAAATTGGGGAAAATCCTCAGTTTTTAATTCGATAGCAAATATTCTTACTGCTTTCGGTTAAAATGTAATAAAGTTTGAAAAAATATCCTTTCATGAATTGGATATTTTTACCAAATAAATAATATAAAATTGCCTATGAGGTCCTCTTTAAATTTTCCGTACATTATATTTTATTTTCAACTATAGTCTACAAAGAATCTAGAAAATAACTTAAAAAACTTTTTTATTAACGTTGAAGATAAAAATTTTTGTCTTTTAAAGACACGTGCAAAAAGATAATGCATCTCAATCAAAAAAGAGGGTTTATATCTTGAACCGTTTCCTTTGTATTAGGGATATAGAATTTTTTTTAAAAAGATGTTAGCTTTTTATAAAGAATGATGAAGGCTTAAGAGATTGGATATTTTATTCTATCATTTGACGCAGTCAACGCTGAAGGATATTTTGCCGACGCTTGTGGAGCGTGCATTGGCTCGTTTTGGTAAAGTAACAATACAGTGTGTGAGTAAAGAACAACGCGATTCTATAGATATACATTTATGGGTTTATACTGATGAATCATTTATTGGACATGGAACGGAGTGTGATCAATATCCAAACTTTCAGCCTGTATTTCTTACGACAGGACAAGAAAATCCGAATGATTCAAAGATTCGTTTTCTCATAGAGGGAGCTGTTTGTTCGGATATTGATGCTTATCAACGGCTTGTCGTGATATTTGATGGTAGAAGTGAAGAGCAGTTGAATCTCGTTCGTGCACAGTGGAAAAAATATAAAATGGAAAATCATAATTTAACGTATTGGCAACAGACTGAAGATCGTCGCTGGGAAAAACAGGTTTAATGCGTCTTGTATCTATTGTTCTGATTTTTATAGGATTACTGGGAATAGTAAATCCTGCACTTTTTATTACGGAAGGGTCAGGGGGAGGGCGTTGGGTTTTTATTGTGATTTTTCTTTTAGGCATGTTAAATATATGGACTATAATTAAAAAAACGAAACGCCATAATGATAATTATTGATCGAATTTTGCTTGTTTTATGGGCTGTGATGTTGGCCTTCTTTTGCGTTTCATGGTTGGGGACAACGCATATCTTATCAGAAATGTTTGCTGTTTCTTATATAAGCAATATTGCAGATTTTTTATTTTTCTTTTTGAGTGCCTTGTTTGCAGGAATATTGTGGTGGAAAATACCTCAACCCCTATCTTTAAAAACGAAACTGGCAGCATTTTTGCCGCCAGTCCTTATTTTATTCTTCGTTATTATATTTTAGTTGGATATTTCATCATCTGTAAATCCGACGAAGCAAATCAGTGAAATAAAAGAAGCAAGAAGCAAATAATAACCGATATAAGATGTATCGAAATGTTGCACCAGATATTCTGCAATATAAGGCGCGAGAGATGCTCCTATAATAGCAGATAAATTGAAAGTAATAGAAGAACCGGTATATCGAATTGCTGTTGGGTATGGTGAAGCCAAAACAGCACCAAGAGGACTGTATATCATTCCCATGAGAGACAAACCGATAACAGACATTGCAAGGACTCCTATAACTCCAGAATTTAAGAAATAAGGAATTGCGAAAGAATAAATACCGGTGATGATTGTAATCCAAATCATCAAAGTTCTACGTCTAATACGGTCAGCGAGTCTTCCCGTGATGACAGTAAAAATCCCACAAAAAATAGCACCGACAATTTCGATTTGAAGAGCTTGATGAAATGGCAATTGCAAATGGTTTGTTGAATAGCTTAACAAATATGTAGTAACCAAGTAAAACAAAACAAAAGTTGCCATACCAGAAAATATTCCAAGAAATAGGATTCGTGGACATTTTAAAAAGACATCTATGATAGGAACTTTGACATGTTTTTTACTTTCAAGAGTTTTTTTGAATTGAACAGTTTCATTGATTGAAAGACGGACCCATAATCCTATAATCATAAAAACAACTGAAGCAATAAAAGGAATACGCCATCCCCAGGCTAAAAGTTCTTCACGATCAAGGAAATGCAGCAGACCCAAATAAACAGCAATAGATAAAAACAAACCTATTGAAACGCCTAATTGGGGAAACATTGCATACCAGCCGCGCTTTTCTGGAGGGGCATTTTCTGTAGCGAGCAAAACAGCTCCTCCCCATTCTCCTCCTAATCCAATTCCCTGTCCAATACGGCACAAGGTTAAGAGGAAAGGGGCAAACCACCCAGCTATTTCATAAGTAGGAAGAAAACCAATAATGACTGTTGAAAGACCCATTGTGAGAAGAGAAGCGATAAGTGTTGCTTTTCTTCCAATTTTATCTCCAAAATGTCCAAAAACAACTGATCCAAAAGGGCGGGCAAAAAAGGCTGCTCCAAATATTAGGAAAGATTGTAAAATGGCAATTTGATCATTTTGTGTTGGAAAAAACACATGAGGAAATATAAGAGCTGCGGCAGTGCCAAAGACATAAAAATCAAAGAATTCAATTGTTGGGCCAATAAGGCTTGCAAATAAAATCCGACGAGGGGAGTTTCTGTTGCTTGTAGCTTTCATTTCTGAGTTTATAGACATGAATAGAATGTCCCTTTCAGTATATGACAAATCAAATGACGAGTTAACTGACTATAACTATAGAAATTTCAAATCAGTGTCGAGTCAATATTATGACACTTCGTTATATATTAGAACAATGATTATGGGCTGATGAGTATGAATAAGTGCTCTATATATTATCCAAATTGAATAAGATAAAGACACTACTTTAAATGCTGTAGAAGATGGCAATAGGTGGCTATAAACGCAGCTCTCATTCACATTGCTGTGTCCTTTAAAGTTTAATGCCATTTTTATCTATTAAGGGATCAATCTTATTCGTAGATCAGTGTTTAGTGTCTCAAAATATTAAAAATATTTTTCATGGATGCAATTATAACACTTTTAAAGTGTATCTAAAACAAATTAAATCTTTTAGTTGTGCATGCATTTTAAAACACATGGTGTATATTTGATCTGTCAGAGCTTAATCCATCGAATGCTTTGCTATCTTAAAAGACATGAGGTTGAGCAATTACGTTGTGTTGTTTTGATCTATGCACTTTTTTCTAAATGGGAGAATTTAAATTTAAAATTATGGAGTGTAAATAATGCAACGCAAATTGAAATTAAGTTTTTGTGCGGTAATGGCCAGTGGTTTTTTTGTCAAGATTGCGAGTGCATATGGAGTAGCTACACCAAGAGAAAAGTTATTAACACCAGTAAGTATCAGTGAACACCTAGAAGAGACAAGAAAGTTGTTATCGGAAGTGAGGGGACTAAAAGAAAAAAAGGGGGGATCAAAAAAGATAGAGAATAAACAGACAGTAGAAGGAAGTGATCTTTCAGAAGAGGAAAGGAAGAGATTAGAAAAGCTATTCTTTGAAGTACTCACAAATTCAATAATAAGCGATGGTGCTACGATCTATATTACTAACCGTGACTCTGAAGGTTCTGAAATAAATAGCTTTAACTATAAAGATGCAGCTTATTCCATTAATAATACGGTTAGAGAAGGGGGAAAACTCTACATTGATGCAGCAAGTGTTAGCAGGGATACGACAATTGAGCATGGTGGGATTGAGTTTGTCCAAAACTTGAGCAGTTCGGAATATGCCGCTGTTAAAAAAGGGGGGAAACAAATTGTTGAGAGTGGTGCAAATGCAGAAGGGGCTCAAATCCATGGTGGCGAGCAGATTATTTTTGGTAAGGGAAGCCTTGGATCTAGTTTGTCGCGAAAAGATAAGGAAAGTAGTGCTTATGGCACTGAAATTCATGCTGCAGATGGAATGCCAGGAATACAAAGTGTTTATAGTGGGGGGATGGCTGTTGACACAAAGGTTATGAAAGGAGGTATCCAGAATCTTGATGGTAAAGAGAATTTTCATAACGGTTTCTCAGAAGATGCTGATACAGCCGATATAGAAGATGAAGATTTTACAATTAATGAGGGGGCTTTTGCACTGAGTACTGAACTTTTTAAAAATGGTATGCAGAATATCTTTGCAGGAGGGAATGCGAGTGAAGTTACTTTATACGATAGAGCTATTCAGAATATATATGATTCTGGATATGCGGATAATCTAACTATTAATCATCAAGCAAGGTCATGGGGTTTTGCTGGTGCGATATTAGGTGAAAATACAAATGTTAATGATTTTGGCAACCTCTATCTCTATGCTGGAAATGGTGAAGCTGTTACGGAAGTAGAAAATCTTAATTTAAATGGAGAAGATACCAAACTATACATTATTGCGTCTGAAGATAACGGCAAAAAACCTGAGATTAATGTTAAGAATTTAAAAGGAAATGGGAGAGTTATTTTTACGTCTTTAGGGACGAATAAGCTCTATTCTCAACTTAATATTGATGATCTTTCAGGTTCTTTACATTTTGATTTTAATGTCAATTTTGCCAAGCAGCTTAGTGATTATCTTGTGATTAAAAAAAGGGGCTCTGGTTCTCACACAATAAGTGTGGCTGATTCTGGGCGTGAAATTACAAATTCTTCTTACAAAAAGCTTAAATTAATTACTGATCGCAGCGGAAATGCCCATTTTACTCTGACAAACACTTTTGGTGAAAAAATCGGAACTGTTGATGCCGGAACCTATCGGTACAGTTTGCAACATAGAAACAATAAGGGTACTGGTAAAATTTGGTATTTAGATGCAAACCACACCATTGATGAGACAACTTCTCAAGTTTTTGATAGTGTATTGAAACCATATACTGGTTCATCAAGTGATTTACTTACAGAACTCACAATTGATCAAGGAACAACTGTTTCTATTGCAGATCCTAGCTTTGACACGAGTAGCAAGGAAGTTGATAGCAATGGAGAAACTTCAATTAGTAATACAGTTAAAGATGGTGGAAAGCTTTCCGTTTATAGCGGTGGTTTTAGCTTGTATACGACAATTCAAAGAGGTGGCACTGAGCTTATTAAAACACAGGGTCTTTCACAGGATACTATTGTTCATAAAGGTGGGCAACAAAAGGTTAAAGAGGGGGGAAAAGCTGAAGGGGCTAAAATTTACGGAGGTGAGCAATTTGTTTCAGGAAAGTCTGATATTAAAGATGCGATGGTGAGGAGCAGCGCCTATGACACTATCGTTTCTGGTGAGAATGGAGTGCGAGGATATCAGAATGTGTATGATGATGGAGAGGTTTTTAACACACAGATCATGGAAGGAGGGATACAAAATCTTTATGGAGAAGAGGATCTAGACGAGTATAGCAGTTTTGCCTTTGATACGAAGGTCTTTTCGGGTGGACAGCAACATGTTTTAGCGGGAGGAATCGCGATTGGCGTTCTTTTAGAAGGGACTGCTTTTCAGGCAATAGATTTAGGAGGTTATGTAAAAGATTTAACCGTTAAGGATCAAGCACAATCGTGGTTACATTTTGGTTCAACATTAGAAGGAAGCACTATGATTCATGATTCTGGACGGATTTATCTTTATGCCGGTGCAGAGCAATCTCGTACTGAAGTAGAAAAAATTGTCTTAAATGGCAGAGATACAAAATTGTACGCGATTGCCTCTAATATAGATGGTGAAAGTTCTTTGATTGAGAATCTGAGTGGGAATGGTCGTGTTATTTTTACTTCTACCGTGTTTAATCCACATTACTCTAAACTTGAGATCAATGATCTTTCAGGGAGTTTACATTTTAGGTTGCATACTAATTTTGCAGAACAGCGCGGTGATTATCTTCTGATAAAACAAGGATCAGGTAATCACACCATAAGTGTTATCGATTCTGGTGTTGAAATTACCAATTCTTCTCTACAAGATCAGAATTTAGTTTTGGAGCTTGATTTAATTCATGTTCAAAGCGGAAATGCGCATTTTACTCTGACAGATTTTTCTGGTGAAGAGACGAGTACGATTGATGGTGGAGCCTACATGTATGGCTTAAAGACAAAAGATGATAATGGGGGAAAGACTTGGTCTTTGGCTACATCACAAATAACTTCTGCTCCTGTAATTCCTTCACCTCATGTGGAGTCGCCTATAGATAAGCTTCCTGAAAAAGAAGAAAATATGACATCGGCAAAAGATTTTAGTATCTCTGATGTAATTCATTACAGCATTGGGGAAGGAGGAGGAATTCTACAAAGCTCTTTGCTCGGTGATGATAACGTAGTTTATGTCTCTGATGATGGAGAGCAAGGTGTTCTTAAGAAGTCTATTAATAATACAATTCAGGGATCAGGAAGACTTTATGTTGAAGCTGGTGGTTTCAGTAAAAATACAACCATTGAAAATGGTGGTACTGAGATTGTAGGGGAACAGGGGGTCTCAGAATCTACGATTATTTACGAGGGTGGAAAACAAAAAGTGGAGGGGGGAGGCTCTGCATTGAGAGCTGAAATTTATGGTGGGGAGCAGCTTGTTTTCGGAAATGGTTATGTAAATGGTGGAATTGTTGGGAGCAGTGCTTATAACACGACACTTTATGGTCAAGGTGATACGCCGGGACAGCAGAATGTATATGATGATGGGATGGCTGTGGGAACAAAAGTGATGAGTGGAGGAGTACAAACTCTTGCTAAGTGGTTTCCTAATGATGATAACTTTGCAGAAAAAGCCGGCGGTTTAGCTGTAAATGCTGAAATCTTTTCAGAGGGTGTGCAGCGTGTTTTAGCAGGAGGTGAAGCAAATACAGTCATTTTACGCACTGGTGGTGTTCAAGAAGTCTATGCAGGTGGAATTGTAAAGAATCTAACGATTGAAGATAATGCTAATTCATGGATTTCTCCTGGTGCAATATTAGGAGGAGAAATAAAAGTTCAGGATTTTGGTGGGCTCCATCTTGATGCTGGAGACGATGGTCAACAAACTATAGTAGAAAACATTGAATTAAATGGAGAAGACGCTCAATTATACTCCGTTGCTCGTGGGTTTGACGACAAAAGTACACGCATTCAGCAGTTAAGCGGTGTAGGAAAAGTCATTTTTACTTCTTCTGAAGATGATTTATATTACTCTCAGCTTTATATTGATAATCTAGCAGGGAGTCTACATTTTGACCTTAATGTTAGCCTTGCAGAAGGAAAAGGTGATTACCTCTTTATTGAGAATGGGAGTGGTTTTCATACAATAAGTGTCGTAGATTCTGGTATTGAAATTGTTGATCCTTCTTCAGCAGGACTTGATTTAATTTTTGATCAAAGTGGTGACGCACATTTTACCCTGAGAAGCTTTTTGGGTGCAAATGTTAAAACTATTGATGGCGGAACCTATACGTATGGTTTAAAACAGAGAATTGATGAGGATGGGGGTGAAAAAGTTTGGTATTTATCTGCAGTATTTATTGATAATGTTTCATTTCTCAACAGTTTACCACGTAGTAGAAGCAGATCTATGCGGCATTTAAATCAAAATCAATCAGTTTTTTCTCTTTCAACTATTGCAGCACCACAAGCGCATGCTATTAAATTGCCACGTCGAAGAAAAAACCGCCAAAACTTGAATCAAAGATCCCCAGCTTCTGTATCTCCAACTGTTTCCTCTCTTGGAAGTCACGTTATTGAAGTCTTAGGTTCAGGAAGTTCTCATCCTCTTTCTGATGAAAAACAACAAACTGCTGTTTCAACCTCTTCTCAATCTTTAGCCGATCAAATGATTGTGCGTCCAGTTCATAAAGAACAACCTTTTCTACAATTGAGTGAGAAACTTTCAGTTTCTCACTTTTTGACCACTCCCTCTACAGATGCGGTATTGTCTATGTCTGTGGCTCCAGCGATGATTTTTCACAATGAAATGCAAACCGTACGTGCGGGAAGAGGAATTCTAGATAAAAGTAAAAAGAATACGGCTTTATGGACCTATGCGATTAAATCTAAAGAGAGTGTTGTTACAGAGCATATAGATTTTAAACTGGATCAGACCGGTATCGTTTTGGGGATCAATGGTTTAAGCGAGTGGGAAAATGGAGAATTTTATATAGGTGGTTTTGGCAGTTATGATCGTGCCCGTGTTGCGCATGCACGGGGGGGCATCAGTGGTATCAATACTTATGGTATTGGTGCTTATGTCACTTATTTTGATCATAGTGGATGGTATCTCGATGGTATTTTAAAATACAATCATTATCAAAATACTCTAAAAGCCGTTTCAACGAATGGTTTAGGGATTGAAGGAACATATACTCAAAGGGCATTGGGAACTTCCTTTGAAGCTGGTTATCGACTTAAGACGTCAAAGAACAGTTGGTTACAGCCTTATGGACAATTTACATGGTTACAAGTTGAGGGTAAAGAAATCAAGTTATCGAATGACATGACAGGTGACATGTGTCCATTCACTTCATTACGCAGTGAGGTTGGCTTATCTTTAGGATATGAATTTGGTTCTCACATGGATTCCTCATCGCTTGCGTATATTACAGCAGCATGGTTGCGTGAGAATAAAGATGACAATCAAACGTTAATTAATCAACGCCATCCATTTACCACTGGCTTATCGGGGAATGCAGGTAAATTAGGAATAGGTTTAAGCAGTTTAGTGAGTGAGAAGTTAAAGTTATATGGTGAGGCCCATTATATTAAAGGGCGTAAAACAAAACAGTCCTTTCAGGGTATTTTAGGTGTACGCTATAGTTTCTAACGACATGGTTATTTTTTAGTTATCTTTAAATGTATGATTAGTTTTTTTAAGTTTTTAATGCAGCATCAGAGAACAATTTTTCAGAGTACGCAGCTTCGTTTTTCATGATAAACTGTATACCCTTATATACTTGATTATGCATTACTTTTTATCTTTGATAAGAAAACTCCGAGAAAATGCTAAAGAAGCACTATAAAAGCGCTCTTATATTCTTGATCAAAAAAGTATTTAAAAACTATAAAGAACGGTTTTTTATGAGATAAGGGGGATTTTTAAGAAGGATTATTGCAATCTAAGGTTGAAAATATGTTTTGTAGAGCTAATTACGTTTAGTGTCTATGCAGGCGTGAAGGGGGGAGGATATGGCTCTACAATATAAATGGAAACGACATTGTTGGATACTCATGTTGAGCAGCTGTTTTGTGCAAGCTGCTGCTGCAAATGAGGGGAGAACAGCACTTTTTTGTCAATCTTCAAGTTATGAAAATGATAAAGTATTTCAAGATCAATACAATGAGGATATGAAAACAGGCAGATGCATACTTGGAGCCTCTAATGATGTCATGGTAAGAACGCGCAATGAATTAGACTTTTTGAAAAAGCCTAGCGATTTTATCATGGATAAGGGTGCTAGAGTGTTTGCGAGTCAACAGGAGCTTGACAGCAGTCATCGTGACAATGCTGGATATAATGCACAAGAACAAAATACTGCATTCCTTAAAAAGCCTGAACTTATTTCCATTAAAGATGGGGCAATGTTAGAAAATTATATCCTTGATAATGAAGGTAAAGCATACATTTCAAATGATGGTGAGATTGATAGTCCAGGGCGATCCATTAATAACACTGTAAGGAATGGTGCAGAGCTTTATGTGTATGCAGGAGGACTCAGTGAGAATAGTAAAATTGAACATGGTGGAATTGAAAATGTTCAGGCTTTAAAGGGAAAACAAGGTTTTTCGAAAAATGCTGTTGTTAAAGAAGGCGGGCACCAAAGTGTTGGAAATGGAGGGAAAGTAGAGGGGACTAAAATTTATGGCGGTGAGCAGCTTGTTTTCGGCGAGGGGGATATTGGAGGAGAGATTAAAGGCAGTAGTGCTTCTCATACTGTCATTTATGGTCAAGATGAAACACTAGGCCAACAAAAAGTATATGATGGCGGAAAAGTTTGGAATACAAAAGTTATGCAAGGGGGTGTCCAAGAAGTTGGGCAAAAGTCTCAAAGTGCAAAAAATGGTGGTTTTGCATTTCACACAGAAGTTTTTGGTGGTGGTAAACAACGTATCTTAAAAGGCGGTCAGGCTATTGGAGTCACTTTAAATGAGAGTGCTATTCAGGAAATATATACTGATGGATCTGTAAAAAATCTAACAATGAATGATCAAACAAAATCATGGGTGCATGCTGGAGCAACATTAGAAGGCAAGACACAGGTAAACCATTCTGGGCAGATCCATCTTTATGCTGGGAATGATCAACAACGCACCACAGTAGAAGATATTATTTTAAATGGAAAAGATACAAAACTATACTCTATTACTGATGAGTTTGATGAAAAAAGTTCTTTGATACAAAAATTAAGTGGTGAAGGGAGTGTTATTTTTTCGTTTACAGGTTCTGATCCATATTATTCTCAGCTTCATGTGAATAATCTTTCAGGAAATTTACATTTCGCGTTCAATACTACGATTGCCCATAACCGTGGTGATTATCTCTTGGTTGAGAAAGGCGCTGGGAAACATACAATAAGTGTTGCTGATTCTGGAGTTGAAATCACGGATCCTTTTTCAAATAAGCGTGATTTAATTACGGATCAAAGTGGTGGAGCGCATTTTACGCTGACAGATCTTAAGGGTGAAAAAATTAACGCCATTGATGGTGGAACTTATATGTATGATTTGAAAGAAAGAAAGGATGAAAATGGAAAAGTTTGGTTTTTATCGGCAGACCGCCTCAGTGGACCAGAACCTTCTATACCAGATCCGACAAATCCTTTTTTTCCTGGAGAAACATCAACAACCCCCTCTACAGATGCAGTGTTAACGTTGTCCGTAGTTCCTGGGCTTATTTTTAATAATGAGTTGCAAATTATACGGAATGGTAGAAAAATTTGGGACAGAAATAAGAAGGATATCGAACTATGGACTTATGGGATTAAGAGCAGAGAACGTGTTGCGACAGGCCATACACACTTTAAGCTTGGGCAGACAGGTTTAGTCTTTGGTGCTGATCAGTTGAGTGAATTAAGGCATGGAGAGTTGTATGTTGGTGGTTTCGGGAGTTATGATCAAGCACGTATTTCTCATGCACGAGGTGGTGACAGCGATTTGAGCTCTTATAGTATTGGAACTTACGCAACTTATTTTGATCATCGTGGATGGTATATGGATGGTGTTTTGAAATATAATTATTACCGAGATAATTTGAAAGCCATATCAACGAATGGTTTAGCTATTCAAAGTCATTACAATCAGTGGGCGATAGGTGGATCATTTGAGATTGGTTGTTATTTTGAACCGGCACAGAATACTTGGATGCAGCCTTATATCAAGCTAACAGGTTTGCAGGTTGAAGGTAAAAGAATAAAACTTTCCAATGGAATGATAGGTGATCTAAGCCCATTAACTTCATTCCGCAGTGAAGTTGGATTGACTGCAGGACATGAATTTTTTGTGAGTTCAGAAACTTCATTAACAGCTTACATTATGGCAGCTTGGTTGCGTGAGAATATAAATAATAATTATACGACAATTAATAACCAGTATAAATTTATTACAGATTTATCAGGCAGTGCGGGTAAATTGGGAATTGGTTTAAACGGTTCGGTCAATGATAAACTAACACTTTATGCGGAAGCACATTATCTAAAAGGACATAAGATTAAGAATGCTCTTCAAGGTATTTTAGGATTACGCTATAGTTTCTAAATATGTGTGCATGGCTGATTAACTTTACAAATGTAATTGTTTTGCAAACTTAAACAGATAACGTTCGGCTATGTCTTCTCGAGAGTGTAAGGACTTTCTCAAATAGTAGAAATGTCTTTATACTCTCTCTTTTAAAGGCAACATACTGAATTTATAATAATAATTCATTTCTATGCATGTTGAATGAGAGTCGCGAAAATCATAGGATTCTCTCATTCCAAATCTGTTTATGTTGAATCAATCAAAACCATTTTCTTGCACGTCACAAGCAGGGAAGCCTGCGTGGATAAAAATTGTACAAGAAAGAACTAAAAATACCTCTTATAAACTGCCTCAAGTACCAAAGGGTGTCGCGTTGCAACATTTTAGGGCTGGAAAAGTGTATGATGATATCGGCTCGCTTCTTCATAAGCGTAAAGATTGGGGGGATCAATGGCTTTACCGGTATATCATTCATGGATGACGTGGCGAAATGGGCTTGAGTGCATTGAGAGATGTCTCTTTAAAACAAGTGAGTGAATGTACAACCCAATGGCGTTTTGTTTTACGTGAAGAGGGGGCCCCATTAAAGGGCACGAGCATTTTTTTCATCTATAATTCCAGATATGCAAATTATTCCTTTAACTTAAGTGAACATTTTGAATTTTATTCAATTTTTCTGCTTTAAGTTAGAGTTTTTTAGTGGTTTATAGATAAACAACTTTAAGTTGTTTAAATTAAAAAATACACTAAAAAATTGTATTTAGACATAAATAAAACACATTATGATACAATCTAAAATGAGCTATCTATGTAGTCGCGGGGTATTTTTCTAAATAATTGAGAGTGGAGTGTGGATAATGCGGTATAAATACAAATTAAGTTTTTCAGTATTGATGATCAGTAGTTGTCTTGTGCAATCTGCAAGTGCAGTTGAGAGTAGGAATAGAGTGCTAACAAGAGCAACACATGTGGTAAATAGAGAAGAGGAAGAAAAAAAAATAGCACTGATGTCTAATTTTTTTCGCAATAATACTATTCTCAAAGATGGTGATGTAGAGCTTGTTGATAATGGAGAAAGTTCTGTAGGTTCCACTATTAAAAAAGGAGGGATGCAAATAGTTACACGGGCTGGAATTGCAATGAACGCCAAAATTTTGGGAGGTCAGCAGTTTATTCATGAAGAGCCATATATTGATCTTACAAGCGTGGAGAGAAAAAGTAGTGCATATAATTCCACAGTTACTGGGGATGGTGGAACAGTTGGACAGCAGAATGTGTATGATGGAGCGTGGGGTTGGTATACGAAAGTGGGAGATAACGGAGAACAAAATCTTTATGCAGGACAAAGAAAAGAGGGGGGAAAATCAATGTATGCTGAGGTCTCTGGGAATGGGAGACAGCACGTCTTAGCGTTAGGAGAATCTTATGCTACTAATTTGAAAGATCATGCTATTCAAGTTGTATATCCTGAAGGGTTTGTGGATGGTCTGACTGTTAACAACTTTGCTAAATCGTGGTTCCATGTTGGTGTACAAGAGGTCCTTGGAGAAGTAAGGATCAATGATCACGGAGAACTTTATTTATTCGCTGGTGATAGGACAAATCATACGACTAAGGAAAAAATTCCTATAAAGGACAGAGTGGATGAAACAATATTTGAGGTTGGTGAACGGAATATGGGAGAAAAACCTCAGATTGAAATTGAAGATTTAGGGGGGCAAAATGGGACTGTTATTTTTACTTCTATACCGTATGATCCACGATATATTTCACTTCATGTTGAGAAACTTTCAGGGAGTTTACATTTTCGATTCAATATTAGTGCTACGGGGGATTCGAGTGATTACTTATCGATTGATGAGGGCGCGGGTAATCACAAAATAAGCGTTGCAGATTCTGGTCGTGAAATTACAGGTCTTCTCTCACAAAAGAATAGTTTGGTTACAGGGATTAATTTAATTACTGATAGAAGCCACAATGGAGGCGCTAATTTTACTCTGGCAGACCTTTCGGGTAAGGACATTACAGCTGTTGATGGTGGGGCCTATCAATATCAATTGCTGAAGAGAGATAGATGTGCTGATTCTAGTGGTAGTGCTACAATTTGGTATTTAGGAAGAGCCTCTGGAGGTACGACACGTTCGAATACTGAAGCACAGTGTGTAAACAAGAAAACGAAGATTCCTCTTGCATTATCTGATCAAGGTGCTCCTTCTAGAGGAAAAAATACAGGCTCTCGTAAACCTACTATAAAACAACCAGCTAAACCACGACCTCCACGTCATTTAAGAGGGGCACAGAATGTCTCTAGTGTTTCTGTATCTCCAACTGTTTCCTCTCTTGGAAGTCACGTTATTGAAGTCTTAGGTTCAGGAAGTTCTCATCCTTTTTCTGATGAAAAACAACAAACTGCTGTTTCAACCTCTTCTCAATCTTTAGCCGATCAAATGATTGTGCGTCCAGTTCATAAAGAACAACCTTTTCTACAATTGAGTGAGAAACTTTCAGTTTCTCACTTTTTGACCACTCCCTCTACAGATGCGGTATTGTCTATGTCTGTGGCTCCAGCGATGATTTTTCACAATGAAATGCAAACCGTACGTGCGGGAAGAGGAATTCTAGATAAAAGTAAAAAGAATACGGCTTTATGGACCTATGCGATTAAATCTAAAGAGAGTGTTGTTACAGAGCATATAGATTTTAAACTGGATCAGACCGGTATCGTTTTGGGGATCAATGGTTTAAGCGAGTGGGAAAATGGAGAATTTTATATAGGTGGTTTTGGCAGTTATGATCGTGCCCGTGTTGCGCATGCACGGGGGGGCATCAGTGGTATCAATACTTATGGTATTGGTGCTTATGTCACTTATTTTGATCATAGTGGATGGTATCTCGATGGTATTTTAAAATACAATCATTATCAAAATACTCTAAAAGCCGTTTCAACGAATGGTTTAGGGATTGAAGGAACATATACTCAAAGGGCATTGGGAACTTCCTTTGAAGCTGGTTATCGACTTAAGACGTCAAAGAACAGTTGGTTACAGCCTTATGGACAATTTACATGGTTACAAGTTGAGGGTAAAGAAATCAAGTTATCGAATGACATGACAGGTGACATGTGTCCATTCACTTCATTACGCAGTGAGGTTGGCTTATCTTTAGGATATGAATTTGGTTCTCACATGGATTCCTCATCGCTTGCGTATATTACAGCAGCATGGTTGCGTGAGAATAAAGATGACAATCAAACGTTAATTAATCAACGCCATCCATTTACCACTGGCTTATCGGGGAATGCAGGTAAATTAGGAATAGGTTTAAGCAGTTTAGTGAGTGAGAAGTTAAAGTTATATGGTGAGGCACATTATATTAAAGGGCGTAAAACAAAACAGTCCTTTCAGGGTATTTTAGGTGTACGCTATCGTTTCTAACGATATGGTTATTTTTTAATTGATCTCAATGATAATTTTGATGGAAAGTGTTGAGGAATATAAAAGAAGTTCAACATTTGCTGAGGGGCGGTAGCGCATCTTTATGATGGGATGAGCAATTGCAGGTATTTTTATTAAAGTCTTCTTTATAATTCATTCTATATTTTTGAGAATTTGTATAGATTTTTGCAGAGTCACTTGGCAAAGGGCTCCTTGCTCGCTATAGAAATGGCTAGAGAATATTATAAATGAAATAAAGGTGGTTAAATGGCTTTAGAGCGTACTTTTTCGATGATTAAACCAGACGCAACCCGTCGTAATTTGACTGGCGAAATTACTAAAATGCTTGAGGATGCGGAGCTACGTGTTATTGCATCTAAACGTGTCTGGATGAGTAAACGTGAGGCTGAAAAATTTTATGCTGTTCATAAAGAACGCCCTTTTTTTAGTGAATTGGTTGAATTCATGTCTTCTGGTCCAACCGTTGTACAAGTTTTGGAAGGCGAAAATGCAATAGCTAAAAACCGTGAAGTAATGGGGGCTACGAATCCTAGTGATGCAGAAGAAGGGACAATTCGTAAGGTTCATGCTTTATCGATTGGCGAAAATTCTGTCCATGGATCCGATAGTGCTGAAACGGCAAAAACAGAAATCGCCTTTTGGTTTTCTGAGGCAGAAATTGTTGGTTAATAAAGCGTTTATAATAATAAAGCGTATATAAGAAGCAAAAATCCGAAACACTATATTTCGGTTTTTTGCTTATGAGATTATAGATTTTTTTGAAAGCATATGGAGCATTAATCGTTTTTTTAGCTTTTAATATTGCAGCTGCTTTTACGAAAATATAAAGGCTATTTACTCTTTTTTGAATAGCTTTTATCTACACGTCTCCCTTATTTGTAATGTGCAAAAAAGCATTTTATTGATCTATCATTAATAAAAATAAATCAATCTTATGCTATTCTCATCTCTTATTTAAGTACAAAAAGATAAATCATCATTATAAAATTCCATACTATTCATAGGATAACGTGTTTTAAACCTGCACGAAAATAATCCCACCCTGTCCACAATGTAAGGAGGGCAGAAATCCACAGCATAGTAATGCCAAACTCTACTGTGTAAGGGAAAATTTTATTACCGGCTGGTCCAGCTAAAAGAAATACAATAGCGATCATCTGTACAAAAGTTTTCCATTTTGCAAGACGAGAGACAGGAACACTAACTTTTAACTCCGCCAAATATTCACGTAATCCTGATACAAGGATTTCTCTGCAAAGAATGATAATAGCTGCCCATAGAGTCCACCCAGCGATGGTACTGTCTGCGGCAAGCAAGAGCAAACAAGCAGAGACGAGAAGTTTATCGGCAATTGGATCTAACATGCGACCAATATTGGATGTTTGTTCCCAAATACGAGCAAGGTAACCGTCAAGAAAGTCAGTAATGGATGCAACGATAAAAATAGAAACAGCAATCCAGCGAGTGATATCACTTGATTGTAGTCGCCCTTCTAAAAAAAAGCATGCAACAACCATTGGGACTGCAACAATTCGTGCATAAGTTAAAATATTTGGAAAAGAAAAAGTATGATTTTTCATGGAGCCATTTTTAATTCTTGTGAAAGAGAATATATTTCCTAAACGTAACAAGGCGAAGGTTATGAAACAAGCCTATTTTTCATGAAAATGGTTATGAATTTTTTGTGCAATTGTCATAGAAATTCCCGTAACTTTTTTTAAATCTTCAAATGAGGCACTAGCAACAGCTTTGGCACTTCCAAAATGATGAAGCAATGCACGCTTTCTTGTCGGACCAATATTTTCGATTTCATCAAGTGGGTTTTTGAATGTTGCTTTCTTTCGTTTTATCCTATGAGTTCCAATCGCAAAACGGTGTGCTTCATCACGCAGACGTTGCAAAAAATAGAGGATAGGATCACGTGGAGGAAGTGTAAAGGGGGGAATACCTTTTATAAAAAATCGTTCACGTCCCGCATGACGGTCAACACCTTTGGCGATTCCAACAACTGTGAAGAGATCATTTAATTGTAATTCAGCAAGTATTGCATGTACGCTGTTGATTTGTCCTTCACCACCATCGATTAAGATAAGGTCAGGCCAAATGGGAAAAAGATCATCATCTTTTATGTCATGACTTCTATTTGGCAGATCATACTCTTTGATAAGGCGTGAAAATCTTCGTTTAATCACTTCTTTCATCATGCCAAAATCATCGCCAGGCGTGATATCTGTTGAGCGAATGTTGAATTTTCGATATTGATTTTTAATAAATCCCATTTGACCAGCAACAATCATAGCCCCTACAGCATTTGTTCCCATGATATGAGAATTGTCATAGACTTCTATCCGGCGTGGAGGAACAGGTAGTTGGAATGTTTTAGCAAGACCTTGAAGCAATTTTGTATGGGTGGCTGTTTCAGAAAGCTTATGTTCAAGTGCTTCATGAGCATTGAGATAGGCACGATTAACAAGAGTTTTCCGTTCACCTTGTTTAGGTAAAGAGAGGGATACTTTGTGGTTTGCTTTGAGACTAAATGCTTCTGTAAGAAGTGCCTTTTCTTCAATTTCTTCAGATAAAAGGATGCTTTTGGGAAGTGGTTTATCATCGTAAAATTGGGCAAGAAAACTCGCTAAAATTTCAGTACGGGAAAAAGAGGGATCTGCTTTAGGAAAATAGGCACGGTTTCCCCAATTTTGCCCCATGCGAAAAAAGAACACTTGAATACAGGTCATTCCTTCTTTTTGCGCAATTGCAAATACATCCGCTTCTTTTATCGTTTGAGGATTAATACCTTGATGGCTTTGTATGTGAGAAAGGGCTGATAAGCGGTCACGATAGGAAGCTGCTTGTTCAAAATCAAGATTTTCTGCGGCTTTATGCATAGCTTGAACCATATCGCTTTTAATAGATTGATCTTTTCCCGAAAGGAACGCTTTTGCTCCTTTCACCAGTTCTTTATAATCACTGTCACTAATTTCATGAGTACAAGGTGCAGAACATCGCTTAATTTGATAAAGCAAACAGGGGCGTGTACGGTTTTCAAAAACTGAATCAGTACAGGTTCGTAATAAAAAGGCGCGTTGTAAAACATGAACTGTTTGTGTCACTGCACCAGCAGAAGCAAAAGGACCAAAATAGTGAGCTTTTCGTGTTCGAGCACCACGATGTTTGTAAAGTGCAGGCACTCGATGATCATCTGTAATCATAATATAAGGGAAACTTTTATCATCACGCAGGAGTACATTAAAATGTGGATGCAATCTTTTGATGAGATTGGCTTCTAAAAGGAGTGCTTCTGTTTCTGTATGGGTGACGATAAACTCCATATGATATGTTGCACGAATCATGCGGGTAATACGATTATTGTGTCCTTGTTCACGTGTATAGTTTGAAACACGTTTTTTGAGATTACGGGCTTTGCCAACATAAAGAATATCACCATTTTCATCAATCATCCGGTAAACCCCTGGCTTATGCGGAAGGTGTCTAACAAACTCTTGTATGAATTTGATACCTTGGAACTGATTTTTCTCATTGCTTTGATTGGCATTATGCCATGTAACATTAGAGAGAAAAGAAAGTTTTTCCCGTTCATTTTGCGGACAATTTGTATTATTTTTCAGGACCATTCCGTTTGTTACGAATATGTTGTTTGTTTAATATATGAAATATTCTTTTTTATTAAATAATGATTATTTATGTCTTTATAATTTTTTTCTATAAATAATATCTTATAACATAAGAGTATGATTTTAGAGAGCCGATCTTTCATAAAAAATATGAGAGTTGTTATTCTAAGACAGCTTTATGAATTTGCCCAATTTATCCATTAAAATGATTGAAATAAGAAATCCATGATGATTAAGAGGATAGACTTTCTAAAAGGAAAAAAATTAATTCACGCTGATCGTTATTAGCTTACCATTATAATATGTTGGTATTATCCAAAGAATCAAAGAACTTTATCATTTAATGCCTTTGTATTTTACAACATGATATTTGATTTAGAAAAAATATCAGAGAAAGATCTAACATAACAGATGTTCTTTTTGAAGCCACTTATGCGTTATTTGGGCATTTTCATCTTGTCCCAGACGGTTGATAAGAAAGGGGCTGAGTTTTTTCATTTCTTCTTCCAAAAGGTAGGGAGGGTTAATAATAATCATACCACTTCCATTCATTGTCGGTGGACTTGAACTTTTTCGGATACGCATTTCAAGCTGTAGAATCTTAGGAATTCCGGTTTGATAAAGCGCGTGAAGAAAACTTTCAATTTCTTTGTCATATTTAACAGGATACCATAAAGCGTAGATTCCTCCAGAAAAGCGACGATAGGCTTTCGTTAATCCATCAATAAGGCGGGAAAACTCTCCAGTTTTTTCAAAGGGAGGGTCAACAAGGATAAACCCACGTTTTTCTTTTGGTGGTACATGAGCATTTAAGGAAAGCCAACCATCTAAATGCAGAACTTTTGTTTGATAATCTCCTGCAAAGTTTTTTGCTAAAATATGATAATCTTCATTGTGCAATTCTATTGCGGTGAGGCGATCTTGTTTCCGTAATAATTGACGAATAAGAACAGGAGATCCAGGATAAAATACAATTTCTTTTTCCCCTTTATTGAGGGCATCAATGATATCACACCATGGACAAAGGAGTGTTCTTAAATCTTCTGGGATAGGAGTTGAAAAAAGTCGTTGGACACCTTCGCGACACTCTCCTGTTTTATGTGCTTCTAAAGAAGAAAGGTCATAAATACCGATTCCAGCATGCGTATCTATAACGCGAAAAGCTTTTTCTTTGCGTTTGAGATATTCTACAATGCGAGTGACAATAATGTGTTTAAAAACATCAGCAAAATTGCCAGCATGATAAATATGCCGATAATTCATGGAGTAAACTCTATCATATGTATAACTGTACCGGATTATTAGCATAGAATAATAGAATTGATATCCATAAAAATACTCTTGTAGAAATCAAACAATACCCTCACTCCCACATTATACACTACAGAAAAAATATTAATGTCATCAGAGCATTTATTCACAGAGCTATTTTTATATAATGAGATTAATCGTTAAAATTTTAATTTTTTTATATGAAAGATAGACAAGAAGAGATCAAACATTTCAATAGAGATATTTATGTTGTAAGAGAATTTTTTTATGACCGCGGACTCTTTCAGGAAAACTATAAAAAAACTCAATTAACGAGAATATTAGTGAAGTTTGTTGAAAAATTGAAGGGTATCTTTCAAATTCATTTTGTTTAAAGATTAAAGAATTTCAAATGCTTGATAAAAACATTGTTACATTTATAAGTTTTTTAGCAAGCGTAAAATTATGGATAGAGCAATAAAGTGCTGGTGTTATAGTGATAGATTTTTGTAAAAGTGTGAATGAATTTCATTGTTTTAAGCGGAGCCGAAGCTTTACATTATACACGCTAAATAGCTAGGTTATTGTGTATGATGCTAAAATAAAACTTTTGAAAATTGATATGTGCTCTGCAAGCTATCTCAATCAAAATGAGGAATTTTAAACTAAAGTAAATAGGTTTATCTATCTCTAACACTGTATTATCGAGCGGCTTTATGAGGTAATCTTATAAAAAAGGCTAGGATAAGAAATTCTTTTTATATGGATTATGCTTCTATACCATGCTTTTGATTGAATGTAATTTTCTATTCATGCCCATTCTGTTTTCAATACTGAGATAGGTTAAACACATGATATTATGAGAACGCATGCCCAGAATCCGGAGACTTGTAATAGTTAGAGCATACAGTGGCTTAGAGAGCTGGTTATATGGAGGTATTTTACTGAATAAAGGCACAAGCTGGTACCTTTTTTATTTTTTAGCAGTATTGCCATACCTCTTGGCACTTGAGTTGGTTCATAAAGTGCATTTTTACTCTTTCCGCTAATAGTTTTTACTTACACGCCAGATATTTAACTGAACGCGATGATGGCTCATATTTCGTATTGTACATAGAATAATGAATGATAAAATTCCTACCCCAACGCAAAGAATAAATGTTGTGCGTAAGATGATCGTTTTTGAAGAGACTGATGATGTGTTAAGAAAGTTTTTTAGAGATTTTTCTTTCTGAATTTTTTAATTGAATACGTAAAGTGTTTTACAACATGTTATGATCTTTATCAGTAAAGGATAATTTGACGGAAATGTTTGTAATGATACGTAAAACATTGTGTAAAAGGAGAGACATTAGCTATAGTATTTACAGGAAGATGAGTAACCTAGGAAATCAGATGAAGTTATTTTAGAAAAGTTTTTAAGTGTTTTGAATTTTGTATGAGGCGGTTTATCATTGTTGAATGGTTTGTGTTATAGTACGCTAAAAAGGGATGAGAGGATAAAAAGTTCTTTTGCAATAAAAGCGTGTAATTGTTTTTAAGTTAAGAAGAAAATATACAAGTAAGATATTATATTTGATACATTCTTCAGAGGAAGCATGAATAAATGAAATCAAATTTAAAAGCATAAGTTAGAGAGAGTAATGGGTAATATTTTTTCACCAACGCATTTAATTGTAATTTTATTGATTATCTTTGTGCTTTTCGGTCGCGGTAAAATTTCTGAATTAATGGGCGATGTTGCTAAGGGAATTAAAGCCTTCAAAAAAAATATGAAGGAAGAAGATGACAGCATTGAGGATAAAGTTGAAATGGCTCCTACTTCCCAAATAATTGATGTAGAATCACAACAATCTCAGCCGTTATCGGTAAAACATGCAACAGCGCGCAGAAAGGTTTCTTCTGCTTCTAAAAAACGCAAAACATCTGTTGCTAAAAAACAGTAACAAAAACGCAATCATCATTGTGCATTATTTTTTGATGAGAAAGTCGAATTAAGAGATGTTTGGGATTGATGGACCAGAGTTTATCGTAATCTTACTTGTTCTCATCATTGTCGTTGGACCGAAAGATTTACCTAAAATATTAAAAACAGTAGCAAAGGTAAGAGCTCATATGTGTTCAACAGCAAATGAATTGCGTCATCAGTTTGATGATGCAATAAGACAAATCGAGCTCGATGCTTTGCAAAAAACATGTTCGAATATTAGCGATTCAAGTAAGAAGTTGACAGAGACTTTTGATCCCATTCAAAATACATTAGAAGATATCCACGATAATTTGGATGTTAAGGCAACACACCATAAATCAAAAAAAGATAAAGAAATTTTGGAATGCGATCAAAACGTAACCAATAAAGATACGACAGTATCTATTGCTTCTAAAGATAAAGAAGATATGTCATGAATGTTAAGAAAGATGAAGTTGATGCCCATATGGCACCACTTTTAGAACATTTAATTGAACTTCGTCAGCGAATTATTGCTGCCTTGGTTGCATTTATGATCGCTTTTATGATGTGTTTTCTTGTTAAAGATTATATCTTAATTTTTTTACTATGGCCATATCAGTGGGCAATGAAAATAGCAGGGGGTAATCCTGAGGGTATTCGTTTGCAATCAACGCAAGTATGGGAAACTTTTTTAACGAAGATGAAGCTTTCTGCTTTTGGGGGAATTATTTTATCTTTTCCCTATACGGCTTTTCAGTTTTATAGTTTTATTGCACCAGGGCTTTATAAAAATGAGCGGATGGCTTTTTTACCATTTCTCATTGGGGGGCCTATTTTATTTTGTATTGGGGGAGCGTTTGTTTATGGTCTATTAGCGCCAATAATACTATGGTTTAGCCTTTCTCAACAATTTCTTCCAGATGTTCATTTAAAAATAGAGTTTATAGTGCGTATTTCTGATTATTTGGGCTTTATGACATCATTTATCCTAATTTTTGGTTTGATTTTTCAATTACCTCTTGTCATCAGTCTTTTAACAAAAATTGGATTTTTAACGTCTTATGATTTGGCGTCTAAACGAAAATGGGCTATTTTGCTCTCTTTTATTATTGCGGCAATCATAACGCCGTCGGATTTTTTTACGATGTTTGCAGTGGCTTTACCAACGATAGCACTTTACGAGATTTCAATTTTAATTGCTTACAGTATAGAAAAGAGAAGAAAATCCGCTTAAGAAAAGTGTATAATCTTATGCGATAAGGAATGAATAAAAACAATATAAATGAGGAATTTTTATGCTTGATATTAAGTGGATTCGTGACAATCCTGAGAAATTAGATAAAGCACTCGTAAGTAGAGGTCTTGAGCCACAAGCTGAAAGGTTAATACAACTTGATCTTGCACGTCGGTCGTATATTGCTAAGGTGCAATTGGCGCAGGAACGTCGCAATGCTGTTTCAAAGGAAATAGGACAGGCTTTAGCGGTATCGGATCAGCAAATGGCTGAACGTCTTAGGGCTGAAGTTGAAGAGATTAAAGCTTTTCTTTCCTCTGCAACAGTGGAAGAAAAACAGCTGACGGAGAGTCTTGAGAAACTTCTTTCAGCACTTCCAAATATTCCATTAGATGATGTTCCAGAAGGTAAAGATGAAAGTGATAATGTCGTCATTCGACATTTTGGTACACCTCCAACATTTAATTTTACACCAAAGGAACATTTTGATCTTGGTCAAGATCTCAAACAGATGAATTTTGAACGAGCTAGTCGTTTGTCTGGAACACGTTTTACAGTACTTTCAGGGGCATTAGCACGGCTAGAACGAGCATTAGGCCAGTTTATGCTTGATGTGCATGTCAATGAGAATGGTTACACAGAAGTCTCAATACCTCTTCTTGTTCGTGATGAGATTGTTTACGGAGCAGCACAATTACCGAAATTTGCTGAAGACCTTTTTCGTACAACAGATGGTCGATGGCTTATTTCCACAGCAGAAGTGCCATTAACCAATTTGGTCAACGATGAAATTCTTGAAATATCAGATTTACCACTGCGATTTTCTTCTTTATCTCCCTGTTTTCGTTCAGAGGCGGGAGCAGCCGGTCGTGATACGCGCGGTATGTTGCGTCAGCATCAATTTTGGAAAGTTGAAATGGTCTCGATTACCAGTGAAGAGCAGTCTTTAATTGAATTGGAACGTATGACGGAATGTGCAGAAGATATATTAAAGCGGCTTGGTTTGCCTTTTCGCACAGTGGTTCTTTCTACGGGTGATATGGGGTTTGCAGCGCGTAAAACCTATGACATCGAGGTTTGGCTTCCTGGTCAAGAATGTTATCGTGAAATTTCTAGCTGTTCAGTTTGTGGAGATTTTCAAGGTCGCCGTATGAATGCGCGCTATCGTAAAGAAGGCGATAAAAAATTGCATTTTGTTCATAGCCTTAATGGTTCTGGTACGGCTGTTGGACGTTGTCTTATTGCCGTACTTGAAAATTATCAACAGGCTGATGGATCAATTATTATTCCAGATGTTTTACAACCTTATATGGGAGGCATGCGCTGTATTACTGCTTAATTTTACGAAAGGAGAGACAATATGCGTTTATTGCCAAGAGGTGATGATACACAGACGCAAGTTTTTGCCATTTTAAAAGAAGCAGTTTGTCAGTATGATAAAAGTGCACCTCCATTGGAGATTGAATGATACTATGGGGCAAAAGGGTATTTTACAATTTCGTGAGGAGTTAGCCGCTCTTGTACTGAAAATGCGTAGCAAAGGCATTGATGACGTGCGATTTTTTTCGGCATTAGAGAAAATTCCGCGTCAACAGTTTGTTGCTGCTCCTTGGTTCAATAGTGCTTATGATAATAAAGTTATTCCCCTTGAGTGTGGTGAATATATGGAACGTTTGGAAGAACAACTCTTAATTCTTTCGGCATTATCGTTGAAAAAAAGGCATCGTGTCTTAGAAATTGGTACAGGATCTGGTTTTTGTACTGCTCTTATGGCATGTCTGAGTGACCGTGTGACAACGATTGATCGTTATAAAACGCTTGTTGATTTAGCACGCCAAAAATTTCAAACTTTAGGAATTGAAAATATTGTTATACGGCAGATTGATGGAAGTCATAGCGTGACAGGCTTAGGATCATTTGATCGCATTCTTATTTGGCCATCACGTTTTGATGAACCAAAGGAATTTTTAGAACTTTTAGCTGAAAATGGAATTCTCATTCAGGCGATAGGACCTGACGAAGGGGTACAAACGGTGACGCGCTATACAAAAATTGGTAGTCGATTTGAGTGTTTAGAACTGTTCCAAGTGCGTTACCAACCTTTTATTAAAGGCATTGCGGAGATACTTTAATTTTTAAAAGCTAAGAAGTTTCTGCGAATTGTCTACGTTAAATTCATTTTGATCTTATATAAAGATATTTATGAATAAAACATCTCATTTTAACTCTTCGGTAATTTAAAAAAGCTTTAATGGAGTGAGTTGATTATTGATGAGTGAGCAAAACGATGTGTCTAAAAGCTTTGGATAATATTTTCCAGCATAATTTTCAGAGAATAACTTTGTTAGCGGTGGTAACTATTGTTGCTGGTTGTAGTTCTGGTACACAGCGTTTTTCCAATACGTTCTCTCATCGTACGGTATCATCTCAATCAAATATATCAAGCACTATGTATACAGACCCGCGAATGCTATCATACGGTAGTGGTATGATACAAAGCACTGAATTGCCACCTGTGGAATCAAGCGATGATTCGTGGGGAGATGATAATTCCCCCTATAATTTTCCACATCAAGATAGGATAACTTCTTCTGATGGTCGCGTTATGGGCTCCCCTCCACGTAATCTTGGAACACTTTCTCGTTCACAAATGGATAAATCTCCTATTTTTCGGCGGAATTCTTATATTGTCCAGAGCGGAGATACACTGCTCAGTATTGCACGACAAGTAGGGGTTAGTGTTGAGGCATTAAAATTAGCAAATGGTATAAACAGCAATTCCATTTATATCGGTCAGGTCCTTGTTGTTCCAAGCAGGCGTACATTAGCAGCTTCAAATGCACACAATAATAACGATTGGGCAGTGTCAACAACAGAATCTGCATCCCAATCTCAAGTGATGTCCTCTATAAAAAACAAGAAGTCCTCTCCTATATATAAAGCTCCTGTAACAACGCCACCCTCTGCAAAGATGAACAAATCAAGTTCTGAGAAAAATTTTTCTAAACAGATGACGCAATTGAAACATGAGACTGGTTTGTCAAGTACTGTTACGAATACAGATAATATGACGACTCCGCAAGCCACAGGAATTTCTAAGATGCGTTGGCCAGTACGAGGGCGTTTATTAAGCCAGTTCGGTCAAAAAAAGGGAACAGTAATGAATCGAGGAATAGATATTGCAGTGCCTGAAGGGTCTTCGGTAAAGGCGGCAGAAAATGGTGTGGTTATTTATGCGGGAGATGGACTAAAAGAGCTTGGTAATGTTGTGATGATTCGACATGAAAATGATATTATCACTATTTATGGATGTAATAGTAAGCTTGTTGTTAACAAAGGACAAAGGATAAGACGCGGTGATGAGATTGCTAAATCTGGTGTTTCAGGAAATGTTAAAACGCCACGTGTCTATTTTGAGATGCGTAAGAATTCATTACCTGTTGATCCCCTTAAATATTTAGAAAACTAATTTATTGATGACTTTTACATTTGAATAGTCTTACAGTTTATAGAAAATTCATGAAAAACAATTGATTTTCTTAAATTAATAACATTGCAGCAAAAAATCATTGGTTTTAGAAAAGTAGTTCGTTGGGGTCGTTAGATATTACCATCTTTGTATTTATGAAAGTGTAAGACAATAGTATCATACTATTTGTCAGCTTTGAGTGTTCCAATTGCTCTTGCATTTGAGAGAAGCATGAAAAAGATATTTTCACGCCTTTCTTAAAAAGTTTTTATCTACAGGCTCATTTAATATGTGTGACGTGCAAGAAAATCGTTTTGATTAATTCAGAAGGTTTGAAATGAGAGCGTTTTATTGTATTTAGATCTGTCATTTGATATCAAAAACGATAAATTATCTATATAAATTAAGTTTGTTCATTAGAAAAATTATCTTGTATAATTTATTGAGTTAGTGAAAAGATTTGTATTGTAGGATATACAATAGGGGAAAGTGAATCTATTTTTTAAGATTTTTCTCATTGTATTTTGGTATTCTGCCTCTTAAGGATTTATTGTATTTTTGTAAAGCTGTGATTAGATTATGTAGTTATTGCTTTTTATGATAAATTCTTTAGGAATTTTTTCTGTATCGGAATTTCATTTTAATAGAGTGGGAAATACCTGAGGTTTAACTATAGGAGATAAAAATGTTTATTACGAACGCTTATGCTCAAGTTGCAGGCGATGTTTCCGGTGGAATTTCATTTGCTAGCGCTGTCCCATTCATTTTAATTTTTGCAATTATGTATTTTTTTATCATTCGTCCACAGCGTGCCCAAATGAAAAAACGCCAAGAAATGCTTAATGCAGTACGTCGTGGTGATACAGTTATAACGGGTGGTGGTATTATCGGCAAGGTTACGAAGGTTCACGACGAGAGTGGTGAATTAGAGGTTGAAATTGGTGAGAGTATGAATATTCGTGTTATTCGCTCAACATTAGCTGATGTGCGCGTTAAAGGTGAGCCGGTTGCAGAAAAAAAATCAAAACTTAATGCTAAAGCAAAAAGACCACAAAAGTCTAAATCTAAAACGACAACGAAAGAAGATATGAGTATCTCTGAAGAGAAAAAAGCTATATCAAAGGAAAATGCATCTTAAGGTGTAATGGCAGTTTATTACATTTTTTAAGCATTTTTATAAAAAGCTTGGCAAGATCAAGACAATTTCATTGAAAAAGAGGCTTTTATAGTGGCTACAGAAAATGGAGTTTTTGTTTTCTTTAGATTATTAAAATAGTTGTTTTATTTATAGAATATTACGCAATTTTTTTCTGTTTTTTAAACAAGATCATTGTTTTTATAAAAAGCAATTTGTGAGTAAATAAGCTGAGGAAACTTTTTAAAAGATAGATTTATTTAAGCAGGTATAGCATTTTACCGCGGTTTATTCCCAAATTTTCATATATTTGTTGTATGAGAAGATTAGGGCATTATATAAAAATTTTTACTTCAATACTAGGCTATGTTTAACATATCAATGTTTATATCAGCCTTATTTTAATTTTTATGATGAGAAGAAGCAAAGACAATTGGATTATTCAAAAATAAAAGGTGCATATTCATGTTCGATGCAATTCAAATTCGTGAAGCACATTTTCCAAGTCGCGCACCTATTGATGCTTATGGAAATGGTGGGTTTCGTTTTGCTGATATGTCTCATAGAGGTTCTATTATTTGTGTACCATCAGGTATTTATGGCATTGAGATGGCAGGGCCTGTTCCCACTCAAAGGGATATATCTCGTATTTTAGAAGAAGCTTCTGAAATCGAAGTTTTATTAATAGGTACTGGAATTGAATTATTACGATTACCTGAAGAGTTACGGGTGCTTTTATGGGAAAAACGTATTTCATCAGATACAATGAGTACGGGAGCGGCGGTGCGTACATTTAATGTTTTATTGGCTGAAGATCGCGCTGTTGCGGCGTTATTATTTGCGGTAGAATAGAGTATTGTTTAATAAAACAAAGGCTCTGGTCTAGCATGAAAGACTTGTGTGATTATTTTCTGCGCTGTAAAATACTGTCGTTTAAGGCGGTGATATAAGGGTATAGAATATACATAACTTAACACATTAAGTGTTTTTTAAATACAGCAGCAAGTATTCAGGACAAAGTTTGCTCATAGTTCCTAATGAATCACATGAGTGATCAGCTCTTGGCACTTAAGACGGTTCATAAGAGGCATTTTAATTCTTTCTTATACAGTTTTTACCTACAAGCCAGTTCCGCTTGTGACGTGCAAGGGAATAGTTTTTATTGATGTAACATGGAATTGGTTTGAAATGAAAGTATATCTACGATATTTGGGATTCTAATTTAACATACAAAACACAAAATTATCATTATAAATCAATGCGTTTATAGTAACAGAAACGTACCGAGAGCAATTGGATTTTTTACAAATTGGTGTTGGTAAGAGCCTTTGTCTTTTAGGATGGGGAGGAGGTCAATGATTTGATGAAGTTTTTGTGATCAGTGCATTTTTTATAAAATAACATTGTCATCTATCCACTGAAAAAGTGTCTTGCATTGTTTGTTGTTCAAGTTTTACTATGCATGTTACGATTGGTTTTTAGCTTTTTTATTGCAAATGAAAACTTGAAGTCCGATAAGATAAGTTTTATCAGAAAAATTATTTATTTAATTTTTTTCTTTCTAAAACGAAAAGGGATTAGAAAAGAAATTTTAATTCATAATACAGTTAAGAGACACATTTAAAAATCTTATTTTCTGAACTGTATTTGCTTATCCTTCATTTTTTAATATGAATAAAAAGAGGGTATTAATTTAATTGCTAAAAAAGGGACGTTAATAGGTTCATAGAATGATAGGCTCTCTTCCTTATTGTCTTGATATTTTACGTACCATAGATCGTGATCGCTATATATCGGTTTTATTTGCACCTAAAAAAAAGCGCCAAGCATTGGCTGCTCTTTATGTATTTAATGCTGAAGTTTCTCGTATCCGCGAAAGTGTACATGACCCACTCATAGGAGAAATACGGTTACGTTGGTGGTATGATGCTATTGCTCATGGTGAAATGCAAACGAGTGGAAACAATCCGATTTTGAATGATTTATTAAAAGCAATCACTCTTTTTAATTTACCTAAGACAGCTTTTTTACGTTATTGTGATGCGCAAATTTTAGATCTTTATCACAATCCAATAGAAACACTTCATGATCTAGAGCATTATTGTGGTGAGACAGCAGGCATAATTTTACAGCTTTCTTGTCAGATATTAGATCCTGAAACTGCACAAGAGTTTACAGATATCTATGAACATGGAGGGATTTCTCAAGGATTAAGCGGTGTATTGCGTCTTTTATCATTCATGCAATCACGATATCAATATTATTTACCCACTGATATATTAAAGGCTGTAGGAGTGAATAGGGAAGATTTGGAATCTCATCGTCTCAGCGATCAACAAAAGGGTTGTATTGTTGAAGCTATGGTAGCATTATCGCGCGATCATTATACCCAATTTTACGAGTATTCTTGTACTTTACCTAGAGTTCTTAAGCCAGCTTTTCTTCCATTGGTCATTGTACCAGCTTCTCTTCAAAAAGCTATACAGCTGGGGGCAGCAATTTTTCAAGAGAGTGCAACTTTGCCATTGATGTATCGCTATTGGTTGATAACAAGGGCAGCAATAAGCGGCAATTTTCCAAAGATATTGTAAAAAAATATTACTACGTTGGAATGCGTAACATGTAGACTGATTTTTTCATATGAAGATAAAAGGAGCTATTGTGATTCCAAACCATTTTTTTGTTATAAAAAATGTTGATGTTTTGGTTGTTATGAACGCAAAAGAATAAGAAATTTTATGATCTTGAAAATACGCTGTATTTCTTCATCAGTAATATGTTTTATTCAGAGTATTGGATGGGTGAGATGCAGAGAAAGAAAAACATGAGATAAATCTTAATACATTGGTTTGTTTGAAGAAGAACTTTTAAGTACTCTGAATGTATTGATTGTATCTCATTTGCAAATGAAATGAAATTTCTATTTTATGAGAGAAGTTATCTTAGCAGTCTATAAGTCTATAAAAAACTCTTATTTTTGAGAAATTATAACATCATAATTGATGACTGTTATGATTGATGAATATATTGATTTATAATGATAATACGTTTTTTCTTATATTGAATGAGAGTCTTGAATAGAAAAAGATTTCTCCATTTTTATAATGAATTTTAAAAATAGTTTTTTTATCTATTATAAGTTGGATGTGTAAATGAAATCATTTAAGGAAGAAGCAATACGCTCCCTATGAATGAATATTAAGAGTAGCAATATAATGAGCTATGAATGAATGACGATAGGGATGATGTTTATAGCTTAATGGGCGGCAACCTTTACGACCTTTGGATGGATAATGTTTTTTAATGCATTGCAAAAACGATTCTACATTCCATTGACTATTTTCTCGCAAATCCATACATGCACTGTTTTGCGAGAAAATGAATCATTATACAAACGCTGATCCTAAGATATGCAGACAAGAAATCCGTCTTACCTCTTCAACTATAGACGAAGAGCTGATGAAAACTTTATCAATAAGTTCTTAAAATTATGCACAATCTTTTTATTGGAGAGCGTTAAAGATCTGATTATAATTTGTGCTATTAATTTCCAAAGGATGTTCTTTATTGGCAACTTGTAGCATTTCTAGCTTGAGATCTTCTCTTATCATCATATCTATATTGGCGCGGACCTCAGTTGAAAGATTATGAGACGTGATATCTTTAGGCATGGTTACAGTCTTTATTTGATAAATGATACGGTTTGTTGCAACCGGACCTTTTATGATGCCATAATGACCTTTGGGAGCGGAAAATAATGCTTTAATGCCTTCAACGCCAAGGGTTTCAGATGAGTCTTGACGCCGGAGGGTTGGTGTTGTTTGTTTTGTAACACCAAGGGTATGAGCAAGAGCAACAAGACTTTTTCCTTCCGTGAGCTGTTTGAGAGCATTTTGGGCTTTTTCATCAAGAAGACGTTGGATTTCCTCATTTTTCCATTGAGAAAGAACATCTAGCTTAGCCTCTTCAAGTGTCTTATCACGGGAAGGAATAATTTTATCGACCTTGTACCAGAGATATCCACCATTTTGAAAAGAGAGAGGATCAAGATCGACTCCTTCGTTTGATTGATAGATGGCATTCAGTAAAATATCTTTTTGAGGTAAATCCGTGAGTATTGCACCTTCAAGCGTTTTTCCCGTTTTATCAATAGTAATTGTGCGCAAAGATAACTTGTATTGGTCAGCTAACTCTTTGAGAGAAGCACCCTCAAAACGAGCATTTTCAATGGCAGCATAATTGTTACGGATATCATCAGTAGCACGATTTTTGGCAAGTATTTGGCGAATATTTTCTTCTACACTTTCAAAAGGAAGAGAGCTTGAAGGTTCAATATGCGTAACGCGAATGAGAACAGGTCCCTGTAAGTCATTTATCACAGGACTGACTTGGCCTTGTTGAAGTTCAAAAATTTCAGATGTCAGATGATTAGGAAGTTCGTTTTCTGCGAGAGGACCTTTTTTTATGTCATTAAGAGTCTTTTTTTCAGCTTTTACCAGTTCATCAAAACTCAATCCGTCAGCTATTTTTTTTGCTGCATTATCGGCTTCTTCGCGTGAGGGGAATCGCAGTTCTTCGAATGTACGCTTTTCAGGCGTTACAAAACGTGAAGCATTTTGTGTATAATAGGCTTTCGCCTCATCTGTTGAGATATCTTTAGGTTTTACAAAATCATTAAGTTCCATAGATAGCAAAGAGACAGTACGGTATTCTGGAGCACGAAATTGACTTTGATGTGTTTCAAACCATTTTTGTAATGTTTCGTAATCAGGATCAGCAATTGTTTTCTTTTCTTTTAGATCAATAACGAGATAATCAGCAATACGCATTTCTCCTTGATAAAGAGCAAGTGCTTTATAAAAGAGATTTGGTGCCTTCATATCAGAAAGTAAAGCAGCAATAAGCTGATTACGCTTTTCTTGTTTGGTGTAATAATTAAGAAAAGCACTTTCACTAATACGTAAATGCTGAAGATAGTTATAAAACAAGTTTTTATCAAAAGTGCCATTTACCTGGAACATCTTATCAGAACCAATCGTATGAGCTATTGTATCTTTTGAAAGACTTATTTTCATTTTACGTGCTTGTTCATCAAGCAGTACATTTTGTTGTAATTGATTAAATACAAAAGCAGGAATTTGGTATTGCTGCATTTCATTTGTTGTAAACATTCGTCCAAGATGAGCAGCATATGCTAAACGTGCGCTTTGATCGGCGAGTGCAAGACGATAATCATCGACAGTTACTGTGGACTTTCCAGAAGTAATAAGATCTCTTTCACTTTTTTTGTGTAACTGCGGTACCCCCCATAAAAGAATGAAGCATAAGAGTAAAATAGCAAGGAAAATTCTAAAAATCCAAGAATTTGTAGCATTTCTTATGATGTCAAGCATTGTTCAAGTCCATTTTTAATATGAGTTATTATCAAAGCTGTAATGGAATTTGCAATAAAGAGATGAAAGATGCAAGCTTTAAAGACTTGCTTTCATTTTATAATTTGGTAACTACAGATAAACAATGTATTGTAAAAGCTCTTGAGGTGAAAATATGTCTCAAAATATTCGGCCTTTTCTTGCTGGAAATTGGAAAATGAATGGAACGAGTGAATCGCTTGGAGAGTTGCGTGCTATTGCTACAGGCGTTAGCTCTGATCTAGGTCATCTTTTTGAGGCGCTTATTTGTGTTCCAGCAACGCTTTTATCGCGTGCTTCTAATACGCTGAATGGTGAAAATCTCCTTTTGGGAGGACAAAATTGTCACTTTGATGATCATGGTCCTTATACTGGAGATATTTCAGCTTTTATGCTTAAAGAAGCGGGAGCAAGTCATGTTATTATTGGGCATTCAGAACGTCGTACAGTGTACCAGGAAAATGATGCGATTGTCTGTGCCAAAGTGCAAGCTGCGTGGCGAGCAGGTCTTGTGGCTCTTGTATGTATTGGTGAAACATTGGAGGAGCGTAATAATAATAAAGTACTGGATATTCTCACGCAGCAGCTTGAAGAATCTCTCCCAGATGATGCAACAGCAGAGAATACCATTATCGCTTATGAACCAGTTTGGGCGATAGGCACCGGCAACACAGCGACTCCAGAAGATATTGCAAAAGTACATCATTTCATTCGTGATAGGGTGCGCTCTCGTTTTGGTGATGAAGGCAATAAGATACGTTTGCTTTATGGTGGATCCGTAAAACCATCCAATGCATTTGAGCTTTTAAGCATTGCTCATGTTAATGGTGCTTTGATAGGTGGAGCAAGCTTAAAAGCGATTGATTTTTTAACTATTTGCGATGTTTGTCGTAAACTATAGCAGAGAAATTTGAGTTTCCCCTTGGATTGTGCGTTATTTATGTGTAAATAGCTATTAAAGAGTTATTTGAAGAGCAGGGTTTATGCAAACAGTACTTATAGTTATTCATTTTTTGATTGTGATTACTTTGGTTGGTGTTATATTAATTCAACCTTCAGAAGGTGGTGGGCTAGGTGTGAGTAATAGCTCAGGGTTGATGAAAACTCGTGGATCTCGAAACCCTTTAACACGTTTGACTGCTATTTTAGCCTGTTGTTTTTTTGTTGTGTCTATTGGACTTACCGTGGTGAGTAATATATCAAATTCTAGTTCTGATATCTTAAAGCGTATACCGGTTAATTCAGAACAGAATTCTACCAATAAAGACTCAGGATCAGTCCCATCGTCAGATGGTGAGTCCTCCCCTTCTATTCTTGAACAGCTAGGAGGCACTTCGAATTCTTCGCAGGAACAGAAACAGTCCACAAATCCTGAAGCAGAAAGTCCAGTTCCTCAGGTTCTTGAAAATACAGTTCCCGATAACAGTACAAAATAGTTTTTTAAGAAAACATAGACTTTTTAAAAAAGGTGATTTTTTTCGCCTTTTTTATTTTAGAAGAAAAATTGTTTCTTTTTGCATTTTTTGCTGGAAAAATCATTATAAATTGCTTATCACCATAAGCCCATGGCACGTTATGTTTTTATTACTGGTGGTGTGGTTTCTTCCCTTGGAAAAGGCATCGCAGCGGCGGCGTTAGCAGCGTTATTACAGGCTCGTGGCTATCGCGTACGTCTTCGCAAACTTGATCCTTATTTAAATGTTGATCCAGGTACGATGTCGCCTTATCAACATGGTGAAGTATTTGTGACCGATGATGGTGCAGAAACGGATCTTGATCTTGGTCATTATGAGCGTTTTACTGGGCGTTCTGCAAATAGCCAAGATAATATTACAACAGGGCGTATTTATCGCAATATCATTGAACGAGAGCGGCGTGGTGATTATTTGGGGGCAACAGTCCAAGTTATCCCTCATGTTACAGATGAAATTAAGAGATTCATTACGATGGGAAATGAAGAATTTGATTTTGTTTTGTGTGAGATAGGTGGAACGGTTGGTGATATTGAAGCAATGCCTTTTCTAGAAGCGATTCGTCAGCTTCGCAATGAGCTACCGAGACAAAATGTCGTTTATGTCCATCTCACATTAATGCCTTATATTCCTTCAGCAGGTGAATTAAAAACGAAACCAACACAACATTCTGTCAAAGAATTGCAAGCAGTTGGTATTTCTCCTGATATTTTGCTTGTACGTGCAGATCGATCTATTCCAGAAACAGAACGGTGCAAATTATCACTTTTTTGCAATGTTCGCTCCAATGCAGTCATTCAGGCATTAGATATGCCAACAATTTATGATGTTCCTATGGCATACCATAAGGAGGGTTTGGACTCTGAAGTTCTTTGCGCTTTTGGAATCGATTCGGCACCTTCCCCCAAGATGGATCGTTGGGAAGATATTACGCATCGTATTCACCATCCTGAAGGAGAAGTTACGATTGCTGTTGTGGGAAAATATACGGGCTTAAAGGATGCTTATAAATCTCTTATTGAAGCGATTGCGCATGGTGGTTTAGCGAATAGAGTGAAGGTTAATATTGAGTGGATTGATTCGGAGCTTTTTGAAAAAGAAGATTCTGTTTCAGCTTTACAAAAAGCCCATGGAATTTTGGTTCCAGGTGCTTTTGGGGCACGAGGGGCAGAAGGGAAGATTCGAGCAATTCAATTTGCGCGAGAGCGTAAAGTTCCATTTTTAGGGATTTGTTTTGGGATGCAATTAGCTTGTATAGAAGCTGCGCGCAATATTGCACAGATTGAGAATGCTTCATCAAGTGAGTTTTGCGAAACAGACAATCCAATTGTAGGTTTAATGACAGAATGGCTTAAAGGAGATGTTCTTGAAAAACGTACAAGAAATGGTGATCTCGGCGGTTCAATGCGCCTTGGTGCTTTTGCTGCTGAATTAAAAGAAGAGAGTCATATTGCTCAAATTTATGGGATGACCAAGATTGTCGAGCGACATCGTCATCGTTATGAGGTCAATATTGATTATAAGGATAAGTTAGAACAGTGTGGTTTGATTTTTTCTGGGATGTCTCCTGATGGTATTTTACCAGAAACGATAGAATATGTAGATCATCCATGGTTTATTGGTGTTCAATATCATCCAGAATTAAAATCACGTCCTTTTGATCCACATCCTCTTTTTTCTTCTTTTATTGAAGCCGCTGTAGAACAAAGTCGATTGGTTTAATGCGTAAATTGGATTACTTTGCTTTTGAGGGATAAAATGACTAAACCAAATGCCCGTGTGAAAGTTGGAAATATGATTTTTTCAAATGAAATGCCTCTTTCATTAATTGCAGGGCCGTGTCAGATGGAAAGTCGTGATCATGCTTTTGAAATGGCTGGTCGTATTAAAACAATTACCGATCAGCTTGGTATCGGGTTTGTTTATAAATCAAGTTACGATAAAGCCAACAGAACCTCTTTGGGGGCGGCACGTGGTATTGGTCTTGAAAAAGCAATGTCCATTTTTTCTGATTTAAAAAAAGAGTTTAATTGTCCCATATTAACTGATGTGCATACAGAAGAGCAATGTACAATTGTTTCTTCTACAGTTGATATTTTACAAATACCGGCTTTTTTATGTCGTCAAACAGATCTTTTGGTAGCAGCCGCCAAAACAGAATGTGTTATTAACATTAAAAAAGGTCAGTTTTTAGCGCCGTGGGACATGGAGAATGTTTTAAAAAAGGTTGTTTACAGTGGTAATCCGAATGTTATGCTTTGTGAGCGAGGCACGTCATTTGGTTACAACCGACTTATTTCTGATATGCGTTCGTTGCCTATTTTACGTTCATTTGGTGCTCCTGTTATTTTTGATGCAACGCATTCTGTTCAAGAACCTGGGGGGCAGGGGGCTTCATCTGGTGGACAGCGTCAATTTGTTGAAATTTTAGCGCGTGCAGCTGTTTCTGTTGGGGTCGCTGGTATTTTTTTAGAAACACATCAAGATCCAGATAATGCACCTTCTGATGGACCCAATATGGTTAAAGTTGATGATTTACAAAGATTGCTTGAGACTTTAATGGAATTTGATTATCTGTCAAAAAAGTTGAGTTGAGAAGAGAAAAAATATTTCATTAATAGGGCATTATAAATGAATCGAGACTTTTATTGGATAAGGAAACACATATGACTATAATTGTCGATATCTTTGGGCGTGAAGTTCTTGATAGCCGTGGTAATCCAACGGTAGAAGTTGATGTTCATTTGGAAAATGGTGCTTTTGGTCGCGCTCTGGTTCCTTCGGGAGCTTCAACAGGAGCACACGAGGCTATAGAGCTTCGTGATGGTGGTTTGCGCTATCAAGGGAAAGGTGTTGAAAAAGCGGTTGCTGCAGTTAATGGCGAAATTCTTGAAGAACTTGGTGGGCGGGATGCAACAAATCAAATTGCTATTGATCAAGCAATGATTGCTTTGGATGGAACGCCAAACAAAGCCCGTCTTGGTGCCAATGCACTTCTTGGTGTTTCATTAGCTGTTGCAAAAGCAGCTGCGGATTCATTAAATTTACCTTTGTATCGTTATATTGGTGGTACACAAGCGCATATTCTTCCAACCCCCATGATGAATATTATTAATGGTGGTGTTCATGCTGATAATTTGATTGATTTTCAAGAGTTTATGATTATTCCTATAGGAGCTCCTACTGTAAAAGAAGCTATCCGTTATGGCGCTGAGATTTTCCATGCATTGAAAAAGCGTTTAAAAGATGCGGGTTATAATACCAATGTTGGTGATGAAGGTGGTTTTGCTCCTCAATTTAAAAGTGCTGATCAAGCAATTGATTTTATTATGGAATCTATCATGATATGTGGTTATAAACCAGGTGAACAAATTGCCATTGGTTTAGACTGTGCTTCAACCGAATTTTATAAAAATGGTTCGTATTTTTATAAAGGTGAGGGGAAATGCCGAGACACCCAAGAGCAGGTAGATTATTTAGCGCAGCTTGTGAAAAATTATCCTATTATTACAATTGAAGATGGAATGGCAGAGGATGATTGGGAAGGTTGGAAGCTACTTACTGACACAATTGGAGAAAAATGTCAGCTTGTTGGCGATGATTTGTTTGTAACGAATTCAGCACGTTTGCGTGATGGTATCAAAATGGGGGTAGGCAATTCTATTCTCATAAAAGTTAATCAAATTGGTACATTGAGTGAAACACTTGATGCTGTAGAAGTAGCACATAAAGCAGGTTATCGTGCCATTATATCTCATCGTTCAGGCGAGACAGAGGATTCTTTCATTGCAGATCTTGCTGTTGCAACGAATTGTGGACAAATTAAAACAGGTTCTCTTGCACGTTCGGATAGATTAGCAAAATACAATCAACTTATTCGTATTGAAGAAATGCTAGGAGCCCAAGCGCATTATGCGGGTGATTTATATCGTGTATAGTTGTGAGCAAAAAATATGAAAGTATAAGATCATTTAGATTATGAAATTGAGATTTCTTATCAAAGGCATATACGCAATAATTTTTAAGTGTTTAAATTTATAGGGATTAAGATGAGAGGTATAATTATTAGTCAAGATCAAGGAAATTATCTCGTTTCGGGTGATGATGGTAAACGTTATCAGTTTGCGACTTGGGATTGGTTGGGAAAGAATCCACCAAGGATTGGTAATGCTGTTGATTTTGTCTGTGAAGGAGGTGTTGTCAGTTCTGTTTTCCCATTGTTGAGACCAGGTACAGAGAACACAAAGATAATGTTCGCACTGCTTTGTTGGGTTGCAGGTATCTTTGGTGTCCATCGCTTTATGGTTGGTAAAGTTAGGACTGGTGCTTTAATGCTGGTTCTATCTTTATCATTGTTTGGATTGATAATTACCGGAATTTGGGCAGTTGTTGATTTTATAGTCATTCTTGGAGGAAGATTTACGGATAAAGATGGGAATCAGATTACAGATTTTTAAAAATTTTATAATAAAGAGAAAGTAATTCAGTTCGCTTTTTATTTTTATAAATAATTAAGTTGCATTATGCAAAATTATTGTACTATATTTGTTTGATATGAGATATTAAAAAACATGTATAGCTAAGTAAAAGTATTGAAAAAGGCAATGCTATTTTATACGGGTAAAGAAAAGACGCAAATTAATTAAGGCGTGCATTATTTTTCTGCTTATAGCAGTGGATAGCATTGGATTATTGGAGGCTCCAAACTATCCTAATTTCACGTTTATTACGGCTGCTACAAATTGTATTTACACCGTGAGGTTAATCCGCATATTATCAAATTAGAAATAATCTCTTTATGAATAACACATAAGGAGCGTGGGTAAGGATGAAGAGTAAAATTATTGTTCAAAATCAAGGGGTTTATTTCGTTTTGGGAGGTGATGATAAGCGTTATCAATTTGAGGATTGGAATTGGTTAGGAAAAAACCACCAAGCATAGGGGATACCGTTGATTTTATCTTCATTTTAATAGGAAATTTTAGGAAAAAAGCTACAAATTAGAGGATATCCAATATTTATAATATAAAAAGTGAGGCATTCAACTTACTTTGATCGTATTAAGGGGGGGATAAATTGAAATAACAAATTATTTTGGTGTAGATTTGGTAATGAGGTATTAATCAAAATCATGCATAGTTGGGCAAAATATCAAGAAATTTGTGCTGTAAAGACTGTGCTATTTTATGTGGACAAAGCAGAAACGTCGATCAATCAAAGTACGCTTTGTACTACCTCTTATGACGGTGGGAGTCTTAAGCTATTTCAGTTATCACATTTATCATGGTGAGTATGGATTGTATTCACGCAGTGAAGTTAATCAGCATATTAGCGAATTAGAAAAGGAGCTTCATGAAATAGAAGCTGAGCGGATATTCATGGAAAAGCGTATTTCTCTTTTACGCAATGGGCATATAGAAAAAGATATGTTGGATGAGTATGTCCGAAAGAATTTGAACTTTTCTAAGCCAAATGAATTGACAATCTTAATACCTTGAAATGATACCAAAGGTAAATGAAAAATCGCTTAATTTAAACAACAATCAGCAATGATATTGTTTAAGCCGATTGATAAGGCTTGTAACTTTTGTTCGTAAAGGTTATTCCTAAATAATCATAAAAGGGAGTTTAATATGGCAGAACGACTTAAAAAAAATTCTGCGTCGGCGGCGCGCACTGCATTATCAAGCACCACAAAGAAAGCACCAATAGCAGATTTTACAAAAGAAGAAGAAATTGATGCCTATCGTGAAATGCTTTTAATTCGCCGTTTTGAAGAAAAAGCAGGACAACTTTATGGTATGGGGCTTATTGGGGGATTTTGTCACCTTTATATTGGTCAGGAAGCCGTTGTTATAGGAACATTGAAAGCGGCAAAAGAAGGTGATCAGGTTATTACGTCTTACCGTGATCATGGTCATATGTTAGCCGTTGGGATGAGTCCGCGTGGTGTTATGGCAGAATTAACGGGACGTCAAGGTGGCTTTTCCAAAGGGAAAGGTGGCTCGATGCATATGTTCTCTAAAGAAAAGAACTTTTATGGGGGACATGGTATTGTTGGTGCGCAGGTTCCCATTGGTTCAGGTTTGGCATTTTCGAATCAGTACCTTGGTAAAGATAATGTGACATTGGTTTATTTTGGTGATGGTGCTGCAAATCAGGGGCAGGTTTACGAGAGTTTTAATATGGCTTCACTTTGGAAGCTTCCCGTTGTTTATATTATTGAAAACAATCAGTATGCTATGGGAACGTCAGTTTCACGTGCATCTGCAGAAACTGATTTTTCCCGACGTGGTCTTTCTTTTGAAATTCCAGGTATTGTTGTTGACGGTATGGATGTTCGATCAGTAAAAGGAGCTGCTGATAAAGCAATTTCTTGGGCACGCTCAGGTAAAGGACCGATCATTCTTGATATGCAGACCTATCGCTATCGTGGTCATTCCATGTCTGATCCAGCAAAATATCGTTCAAAGGAAGAAGTCCAAAAAATAAAAGAGGAGCACGATCCGATTGATCAAGTAAAAAGTCGGATTCTTAAAAAAAATTGGGCGAGCGAAGACGATTTAAAATCTATTGAGAAAGAGGTCCGTGCAATTGTTGCTGATGCGGTAGATTTTGCACAAAGTGATCAAGAGCCAGATGCTTCTGAGCTCTATACTGATATTTTAGTTTGATGCGAGGGAAGCAAGTATGTCTATTGATATTTTGATGCCGGCGCTTTCACCAACTATGGAAGAAGGTAAACTGTCTAAATGGCTCAAGAAAGAAGGTGATAAGGTTAGCTCTGGCGATGTTATTGCTGAAATTGAAACGGATAAGGCTACAATGGAAGTAGAGGCCGTTGATGAAGGTACTCTTGGTAAAATTTTTGTGCCTGAAGGTTCAGAAGGCGTAAGGGTTAACACTGTTATTGCAATTTTGTTAGAAGAAGGTGAGCGTACTGAGGATATTTCGCAACCTACTGATACAGCACAAAAACCTAAGGAATCTGCTCTTTCTCTGCCTTTGTCAGTTCCGCAGGCTGCTCCTACTTTTGATACATCTCTTAATTTTGATATTCCAGCGGGAACACAAATGGTTACAATGACAGTTCGTGAAGCGCTTAATCAGGCTTTGGCTGAGGAAATGCGGCGTGATGAAAAAGTTTTTCTCATGGGGGAAGAGGTCGCGCAATATCAAGGTGCCTATAAGGTTAGTCAAGGTTTGTTGGAAGAATTCGGAGAACGCCGAGTTATTGATACCCCAATTACAGAGCACGGTTTTGCTGGGCTGGCTGTTGGGGCTGCTTTTGGTGGGTTACGTCCTATTGTCGAGTTTATGACATTTAATTTTGCGATGCAGGCGATGGATCAAATTATTAACTCAGCAGCCAAAACACGTTATATGTCTGGTGGACAAATGACCGCTCCTATGGTTTTCCGAGGTCCCAATGGCGCGGCTGCCCGTGTTGGTGCTCAACATTCTCAATGTTATGCTGCATGGTATAGTCATGTACCAGGTCTGAAAGTTGTCATGCCTTATAGTGCTGCAGATGCGAAAGGTTTGCTGAAATCTGCTATTCGTGATGATAATCCTGTTATTTTCCTTGAAAATGAGATTTTGTATGGGCATCAATTTGATGTTCCTCAACTGGATGATTTTCTTTTGCCTATTGGTAAGGCACGTATTCATAAGTCTGGACAAGATGTGACGATTGTTGCATGTGGAATTGGGATGCATTATGCTGTTCAAGCGTTACCAGAAATTGAAAAACTTGGTATTGATGTTGAATTGATTGATTTACGAACCATTCGCCCGATGGATCTTCCAACAATTCTTTCGTCAGTTAAAAAAACAGGTCGTTTGGTTACAATTGAAGAGGGATTTCCTCAGTCATCTGTGGGAACTGAAATAGCAACGCGTGTTATGCAGCGGGCTTTTGACTATCTTGATGCGCCAATTGCTACGATTTCTGGCAAAGATGTTCCGATGCCTTATGCCGCTAATCTTGAGAAGTTGGCTTTGCCTAATACTGCTGAAATTATTGAGGCCGTTAAGGCTGTGACATACAGAGCATAACGGAGGAAAGCATAATGCCCATTAAAATTACAATGCCAGCGCTTTCCCCTACGATGGAAGAGGGAAATTTAACAAAATGGAATATTAAGGAGGGAGATAAGGTTTCCTCTGGTGATGTTATTGCTGAGATTGAGACGGATAAAGCGACAATGGAAGTCGAAGCCGTTGATGAAGGTAGGGTTGCTAAAATTGTTGTTCCTGCTGGAACACAAGGCGTTAAAGTAAATGCTTTAATTGTTGTTTTAGCAGAAGAAGGTGAAGATTTAGCTGAAGCTGCAAAAGTTACAGAAGAAATCTCTTCTTCTACAAGACAAAAACCAGGGGGCATCAAACAGACAGATTCTCTGAAACAGACGGACTCAAAGGGAATAAAAATGTCTCATGAATCATCAACTGGGCAATTAATACAGCAAGATAAAAAGGAAGCTCGTCTTTTTGCCTCTCCCTTAGCGCGGCGATTAGCATCTCAGGCAGGTCTTGATTTATCCCTTATTTCTGGAAGTGGTCCGCATGGGCGTATTATTAAGCGCGATGTAGAAAAAGCTGTGAGCAGCGATATGTCTAAAGTGTCTTATTCATCACCGATAGGGGAGCTAATAGCTACAGGTGCTTCGGACAAACAGATATTGAAACTCTTCAAAGAGGATGAATATAGCTTCGCTCCCCATAATAATATGCGTAAAACAATCGCGACACGTTTGGTGGAATCAAAACAGAGAGTCCCACATTTCTATGTAACGGTAGATTGTGAACTTGATGCGCTATTAGCACTGCGTACACAACTAAATGCTGCTGCTCCAATGGTTAAGGGGCAGGAAGAAACTCAGCCTACTTATAAGCTTTCTGTTAATGATATGGTGATCAAAGCTGTTGCACTTTCTTTGAAAGCGGTTCCTGATGCGAATGTTTCTTGGCTTGAAGGCGGGATGCTTCATCATAAACATTGTGATGTTGGGGTTGCTGTTTCTATTCCCAATGGATTAATTACACCGATTATTCGCCATGCAGAGGAAAAGCCGTTATCACTTATTTCCAAAGAGATGAAGGATTTTGCAAAGCGTGCGCGCGAGGGCAAGTTAAAAATGGAAGAATATCAGGGTGGAACAACAGCTGTATCAAATATGGGGATGTATGGTATAAAAAGTTTTTCGGCTATTCTTAATCCACCGCATGCGACGATTTTTGCGATTGGTGCAGGGGAGCAACGCGCCGTTGTTAAAAATGGTGCATTAGTTGTTGCGACAGTTATGTCAGTTACGCTTTCTGCGGATCATCGTGCTGTCGATGGTGCTTTAGCAGCAGAGCTCGCGCGGACTTTTAAGAAGATGATTGAAAATCCATTAGCAATGTTGGTTTGAACTGTTTAACAGTTCTTCACGTAAATTGTGAGAAAGCGTGTTAAGAGAATAGAAACAAATTTAAAGAGTTTAAAGAGCAATGTTATTGCTATTTCTGGTTTGGGTAAAGCATTTACATGAAGCTTAAAGCAAAGACATAAGATAATTCTCTCATGTTATTTTACAGTCTTAAGTTCAAAAAATGCATATCCGTTTTTTATATATCCATGGAGGAATTACTGTGGCAAATCTTTATGATGTAATTGTGATTGGATCAGGTCCAGGCGGATATGTAACCGCAATTCGTGCAGCACAATGTGGCTTTAAGACTGCGATTGTTGAACGTGAACATTTGGGAGGGATCTGTTTAAATTGGGGATGTATTCCCACAAAGGCCCTTCTACGTTCAGCGGAAATGAAACATTTTGCTGAACATGCGATAAATTATGGACTAAAAATTAATGGTTCAATTGAGGCAAACATCAAAGATGTTGTGGCACGTTCACGGGGTGTTTCAGCACGTTTAAATGCTGGTGTTGGTTTTTTAATGAAAAAAAACAAAATTGATATTATCTGGGGTGAAGCAAAGCTTACTAAAGAAGCAAAGGGAAGCCTTCCTGCGGAAATTATGGTTTCTTCATCCTCCAAACCGATTATGCAACCGCAAAATCCAGTCCCTAAAGGGACGTTAGGGGAGGGAACTTATCAAGCAAAGCATATCATTATTGCAACGGGCGCACGTCCTCGTGTCCTTCCTGGTATTGAGCCAGATGGAAAACTCATTTGGACTTATTTTGAAGCTATGATACCGCCAGCAATGCCAAAATCGCTTTTGGTTATAGGGTCTGGGGCTATTGGCATTGAATTTGCTTCTTTTTATCATGATATGGGGGCGACAGTAACTGTTGTTGAAATGATGCCCCATATCATGCCTGCTGAAGATATTGAAATTTCAACGTTTGCTCGTAAACAGTTAGAGAAAAAAGGTTTACGCATTCTTCGTCAAGCAAAAGTAACAAAGGTTGAAAAATCTTCCGATTCTGTAAGTGTACATATTGATGTTCAAGGTAAAATAGAGTCAATGACTGTTGACCGGTTGATTTCCGCTGTTGGGGTGCAAGGTAATATTGAGAATCTTGGTTTAGAAGCTTTGGGAATAAAAAACGATCGCGGCTGCATTGTAACTGATGAATGGAGTTGGACGGGGGTGGAAGGCATTTATGCTATTGGTGATGTAGCAGGTCCTCCTATGTTGGCCCATAAAGCAGAAGAAGAAGGTGTGATATGTATTGAGCATCTTGCAGGTTTGAAAAGCGCTCATCCACTTGATAAAAGAAAAATTCCAGGGTGTACATATTGTACACCACAGGTTGCCTCTGTAGGGCTTTCAGAAGCGGCAGCAAAAGAAGCAGGTTATGATATACGTATTGGTCGTTATTCTTTTGCTGCGAATGGTAAGGCGATTGCTTTGGGTGAAGATCAGGGGTTAGTAAAAACGATTTTTGATAAAAAAACAGGACAGCTTCTCGGGGCCCATATGGTAGGGGCTGAGGTAACAGAATTGATACAGGGTTTTGTTATTGCTATGAATCTTGAAACAACAGAAGAAGAATTAATGCATACTGTCTTTCCACATCCGACCTTATCGGAAATGATGAAAGAAAGTGTATTAGATGCTTATGGTCAAGTTTTAAACGCTTGATGACTGGATTGTATGAAAAATTTTATATTTTTGATTGTTACTTCGTATTTATAAGGCAAAGGCTTAAATGGTTACGGTTGTTGATAGAGTTGCAAATAGACGATTGCGTCATCCTGAAAAGGCACATCGTCCTGATACAAGCGTTCAAAAAAAGCCAGATTGGATTCGTGTAAAAGCGCCAACATCACCAATTTATAAGGAAACACATAGTATTGTACGTACGCATAAGTTAGTGACTGTATGTGAAGAAGCTGGTTGTCCTAATATTGGCGAATGTTGGAGCCAGAGGCATGCTAGCTTTATGATTTTAGGTGAAATATGTACGCGTGCTTGTGCTTTTTGTAACGTTGCAACAGGTATTCCACTTGCCGTTGATGATAATGAGCCAGAACGTGTCGCTGATGCTGTTGCACGGATGGAATTAAAACATGTTGTCATTACATCTGTTGATCGTGATGATCTTGCTGATGGTGGTGCTGAGCATTTTGCAAAAGTTATTTATGCGATTCGTCAAAAAACTCCTAAAACAACAATTGAAGTTCTTACACCTGATTTTCGTCATAAGGATGGCGCTTTAGAAGTTGTTGTTGCTGCTAAGCCTGATGTTTTTAATCATAACTTAGAAACAGTTCCTTCTAAATATTTGAAGGTCCGTCCAGGGGCACGTTATTTTCATTCAATTCGTTTATTACAACGTGTTAAAGAACTTGATCCAACAATTTTTACAAAATCGGGAATTATGGTTGGCCTTGGGGAGGAGCGAAATGAAGTTTTGCAATTGATGGATGATTTGCGCGCTGCTGATGTTGACTTTATGACAATTGGACAATATTTGCAGCCTACACGAAAACATCATCCAGTTGTTCGTTTTGTGCCTCCTGAAGAATTTGAGTCTTTTGCCAAGATTGGTAAAGTAAAAGGATTTTTACATATGGCCTCCAATCCTCTAACGCGTTCATCTCATCATGCTGGAGATGATTTTGCCATTTTGCAAAAAGCGCGTGATGAAAAATTTTCCTTACAGAGATAATTATGCCGATTTTTACAATACATCGGCAGATCACCCATAGTGCCAGTGAAATGTTTGATCTGGTTTCAGATATTGAGCGTTATCCTGAATTTTTACCAATGTGTGAGTCTTTAATAATACGTTCTCGAAAAGAATATGGAAAAAAAATATTGCTTCTTGCGGATATGACCGTTGGCTATAAGATTATTCGTGAAACTTTTACGACTCAAGTATTTCTTCAGCCGGAAAAAAGTCTTATAGAAGTTAAATATATTGATGGTCCATTCAAATATCTTGAAAATCGTTGGGCCTTTCATGATATTGAAAATACCAATGCATGTAATGTAGAGTTTTTTATTGATTATGAATTTAAAAGTAAAACGCTTGGATTAGTGATGGGCTCAATGTTTGATATTGCGTTTCGTAAATTTACCGAGGCTTTTGAGAAGCGTGCGCATCAGATTTATGGCTCTACGGTAACATAGTCTATTCTGTTATTTTTTAACAATACGTATTGCTTAAACAGCGTGAAGGTGAAAACCGGTTTCCATCTTTACTATTTGTTTTTAATTCAGCTTTCAAAAGCATATTGAGGGAATATCATTTTAAATGATGAAGATGATGCACAGTTTCATGCTTTTGTTTCTCTCTTTTTTAATGGATGCACACTCGTTAAACAAAACGCCCAAATAGAACATGCTTGCGTCATACCCATTTCATAATAGTGCTCATAATAAATAGTATAGATTCTCGTAAAAGTATATAAAATCTACATCTGTACACTTATGAAGAAGTTCTCCTGTATCATTTATTTGCCATCTCTCAAGATGTTGTACCAGCTCTTAGCACTTGAGAGAGAGGTACAAGTTTCCCTTTCATTAATCATTTTATTTATACAGTTTTTTCTCTTGTGGCGTGTAAGTGAATAAATTTGATTAATTCAACCTACACAGGACTAAAGTGAGATAATTTTACGCTAGTCAGATCGTTCATTTTCAAGTTGTGATACAATAAAATTTTTTCAAGATGTTGACGATTATAGACTCGATGGGGAATAAAGAATTTTGAAATTAGTATGGGGAATTCAGTGAAGCAATTCCAGAATCATTTTAAAAGCATTTTCAACAGTTGCATGGCGGATAGCATTGCGATTAAGATGAGCAAAGTGCATTTCTTTGTGCAGGGGGGGGTGGTTTTTATAAGCTACTGCGCAATGCACAAGTCCTACAGGTTTATCAAGACTTGCACCTCCTGGACCAGCAATTCCTGTTACAGAAACTGCAATGTCAGCTTGTGAATGTTTTAATCCACCCTCAGCCATTGCAAGAGCAACTTCTTTTGAAACGGCACCATAGGTTTTTATAAGTTCAGCACAAACGCCAACAAGGCGTGTTTTAGATTCATTTGAATAAACAACAAATCCACAATCGAGAACATCTGACGATCCTGCTATATTTGTGAGGCATGCAGCAATGAGTCCCCCTGTACAAGACTCTACAGTTGTTAACAGCAAACCTTTTTGGCGAAAGGTATTAAGAACTTCATGTGCTTGTTTTTCACAAAGATATGTCATTGGGGAATTTCTCCTGAATAAAGGACGCTCACTGTTGCAAGAGCAGCAATTCCCTCACCACGACCAATAAATCCAAGCCTTTCATTTGTTGTTGCTTTGATAGAGATACGATCAGGTGTTATTGCAAGTATTGTTATAAGATTTTCTGTCATGGCATGACGATATGGACTAATTTTAGGATTTTCAGCGATAATTGTGATATCAACATTGGCGATACGACCACCTGCTTGTTTTATAATATCAAGAGCATGACGGAGAAAAATTTCTGATGATACATTTTTCCATTGAGGATCAGAGGGAGGAAAATGTGTACCGATATCTCCAGCACCTTGAGTTGCAAGAAGGGCATCTGTTAATGCATGAAGAGCAACATCCGCATCGGAGTGTCCATTTAATTTTTTATGAAAAGGGATTTTTATACCACATAATATAAGAAAATCACCATCCTCAAAAGAGTGAACATCATAACCATTGCCGGTACGAATATCAGGAAATATTTGCATTTTCTTTTGGAGATATAAATGTGCAGTATTAAAATCTTCATGCCATGTAATTTTTATGTTGTTAGGATCTCCAGGAACGGTACGCATAGGAATTCCAAACCATTCGGCAATTGCAGAATCGTCAGTGAATTCTTGTTTGCAAGCTTGTTTTGCTTGTTTATGGGCCGCTAAGATATGTTCAAAGGGAAAACACTGTGGAGTTTGTGCACTATAAAGATGGGTACGGGGAATTGTTTCTAAAACATGCTGATTATTTATACGTTTAAGGGTATCAGAGATGGGCAGAACAGGAAGAACACCTTCTTGAGGCGTGATAGTGTTGTGAATGTTATTAAGAAGCTTGTTTTCGATAAAAGGGCGTGCACCATCATGAATATGCACATATTGGGGGGCAAATTTTTTGAGTGCCTGAAGTCCATATAAGGTAGAGATTTGACGTGTATTGCCTCCTTCAACGATAATAAGGCGCTCTTTAAAATCGTCAATAGCTTGTTCACAGATTTGACGATCTTCTGGATGAATAACAAGAATAATTGTTGTGATAGCTGGATGCCGCAAAAAACAATGCACGGTATGATAAATAATTGGCTTTTGTCCTAGAAGCCGATATTGTTTTGGAATTTTATGGGGAGATCCTGCTCTTTCACCCCGTCCAGCGGCTAATATTATTGCTGCAATAGAAATACTTAATCTCCTTGTATTATAATCTTAGTTTGCTTTTTTGTCATTAATTTTAAAATGATTTTGAAAGGATGGTTGTTGTAGATCAGCAAGGGATATCACGGATAACACCTCAAAAAAAGCATTTAATGCTTTTTGAAGTGCGGTATTTAAACCACAAAAATCAAACAAGGGGCAAGTTGGTTCTGCAGTATCGAAACATTCTGCGAGGGAAAAGTTGTCTTCTGTTACTTTCACAACATCCGCGACTGAAATTTCTGCTGCGGGTTTAGCCAATCTAACTCCACCATTGCGTCCACGCACTGTTTGTATAAAACCTGCTTGAACAAGCAGCTGAAGGATTTTAAATAAAAAAAGCTCTGAAACGGCATATGCTTTAGCAATTTCTGGAACACGACTGAGAGTTCCCTGATTATCTGCACAATACATAAGCATTCGAAGAGCATAATTTGTTTGTTTTGTTAATCGCATCTCATTTCCTTCGTAAAGTATCGTCGAACACAGTCTATTTTAAAGATATTTTGCAAAATGTAGAAGTTTTTTCTCGTTGACTATATTTGCCTATTTTAAATGTAGTATTAGTATTGTCAATTTTTGCTACAAAAGGTTATATGAGAATAATGGGATAAGGGTATGTAAGCTCATGACGAATATAACATCTGTGACGAATCTTCAAGACATAGATAAAAATACTTATAACGATGAGTTGTATCGTTTAAGTAAGGTATATATTTTTTTAGGGATTACAATTATTGTATTGGCTTTACTTACGGCCTCTGTTTCATTTATTATTCTTATTGGATTAACTCCTGTTGTTCCCAGTAGAACAGTAACCCTTATTCTTATAGGAATTAATAGTTTTTGGGTTTTAGGGCTTATTGTCATCGTTTTTTATGAGATGATACCGATCATTCGTGCTTGGCGTTCAAGGCGTGCAGGATCGCGTCTTCATGTGCGCCTTATTTCATTGTTTGCACTTGTTGCGACAATGCCAGCTGTTGCTGTAGCTCTTGTATCGGGTCCAGCACTAAATTTGGGACTTGATCGATGGTTTGATACAACAACGCGGCAAATTGTGGGCTCTTCTATTGATTTAGCAAATGCTTATGCAGATGAAATGCTCCAAAATTTAAAAAATTTATCCTACGCGATGGCATTTGCACTTGATAACAAAAAACTCTTAGAACGTAATCCAGCTGAATATAGGATGCAATTGACGCGTCATGCTCTAGGACGCAATTTGCGTGGTGCATTTTTGTTAAGTTCTAGTGGAGCTATTTTTGTATCGAGTGCTCTTGGTGATGAAGATAAACTGCCAATTCCTCCTTCTCATCTTATTGAACGTGCAACCAGTGCGAGACCTTTTTCTTTTCAACCAGGCGTTCATGATTATTTTGGTATTATTTTAAAATTTACCAATATTCCAAACACATTTTTATATTTGGTGCGTGACGTTGATAAAGGTGTTTTATCTGCTTTGCGTTTGACAGAAGTTAATACAGATCGTTATCGTGATTTAAATGAGAATCGCCTGCTGACACAGATTGCATTTGGTATGCTTTATTTGTGTCTTTTTTTTAGTTTATTCTTATCAGCCATTTGGGCTGCTATTGCTGTTGCTGATCGCTTAGTACGTCCTATTCGTCTTCTCATTAGTGCTGCCGATGATGTTGCTTCTGGAAATATGGAAATTTTCGTGCCAGTACGAGCAAAAGATGGAGATATTGGGCAATTATCCAAAACTTTTAATTACATGGTCAGTGAATTGAAAAGTCGGCGTAATGAATTGATTGCAGTGCGTGATCAAATTGATGAAAGACGGCGTTTTTCTGAAGCTGTGTTATCGGGTGTAACAGCGGGAGTAGCAGGTATAGATGATAATGGTGATATCACCATTATCAATCGGTCTATTGAAGCGATGTTTGATATTCGCTCAGAGCGCGTTGTTGGAAAAAGTCTTTTATCTTTAAGCGCTGAAATTTGGCAGGTTTTTCAGTTTGTGCGTTCATTGGATCGTAAAAACCATCGTGAGCAGGTCACTTTAAACGTTGCAGGAAAAGAGCGTGTCTGTAATGTCCAAGTTACGATGGAGGAGGATGATGGACAAGGGCAATCTTGGGTTCTAACAATTGATGATATTACAGACCTTGTTGCAGCGCAACGTACAGCGGCGTGGGCGGATATTGCGCGGCGTATTGCACACGAAATTAAAAATCCTCTTACACCTATTCAGTTATCCGCTGAACGCATTCGTAAACGTTATAACAAAGCTATTACACAAGATAGAGAGGTCTTTGAGCGGTGTATTGACACAATTATTCGGCAGGTTGGAGATATTGGGCGTATGGTTGATGAGTTTTCCTCTTTTGCACGTATGCCCAAACCCAAAATGCATATTTTAGATATACGAGAATTGTTGCGCGAAGCATGTTTCTTGATAGAGGTGACGCGACATGATATTCATTTTGAGCAAGATTTAGGAACTCTACCACTTATGGGTGCATTTGATAACCGTCTCATTGTACAGGCTTTTTGCAATGTTATCAAAAACGCGAGCGAATCCATAGATTCAGTTATGCGAGAGGAAAATATTCACGGTCATATTCTTATCCGTTCTTATCGTCAGGAAGAATGGGTGGTTGTGGATGTTGTTGATAACGGGAAAGGACTTCCTAAAGAGCAAAGACAAAAGTTATTAGAACCCTATATAACAACGCGGGAAAAAGGAACAGGGCTGGGGTTAGCTATTGTGCGCAAAGTTATTGAAGATCACGGTGGTTTCATGGAGCTTCATGATGCACCGGAGAGTTTTTATGAAGGTCGTGGTGCGATGATCCGTTTGATATTTCCAGCGGATGGGGGTAAGCAGGGTAATATTATACAAGCCATAAATCATAAGATAGGGGAATAGTATGGTATCAGATATCTTGATTGTTGATGATGAAGCAGATATTCGTGAGCTTGTTGCTGGTATTTTAGATGATGAAGGTTATGAAACGCGTGTTGCTTGTAACTCTGATGAAGCATTGGCTCAAATTAGTGAGCGTATTCCAAAGCTCATTTTTTTGGATATTTGGCTACAGGGTAGTCGTCTCGATGGTTTAGCACTGCTTGATGAAATTAAAACACAATATCCGGCTCTTCCGGTCGTTATGATCTCTGGTCATGGTAATATTGAGACGGCTGTTTCCGCTATAAAGCGAGGGGCATATGATTTCATTGAAAAACCTTTTAAAGCTGATAGACTTGTATTGGTTGCAGAGAGAACACTTGAAAATTCAAATTTAAAACGTGAGCTTTTAGAATTGCGAAAGCGTTCGAACGAGACATTAGAGTTGCTCGGAAAATCGACAGTTATAAAAAATTTGCGTCAAATCATAGAAAAAGTAGCACCAACCAATAGTCGCATCATGATAACAGGTCCTTCAGGGGCAGGAAAAGAGACTGTTGCACGAGCTATTCATGCGCTCTCAACGCGTTCGAATGGGCCATTTGTTACAATAAATGCTGCAACGATTACTCCGGAAAGAATGGAAATAGAGCTGTTTGGCAGCGAAATGGAGGGAAGAGAGCGTAAAATTGGTGCCTTAGAGGAAGCTCATGGCGGTATCTTATATCTTGATGAAATTGCTGATATGCCGCGTGAGACTCAAGGGAAGATTCTTCGGGTTTTAACGGGGCAAACATTTGAGAGAATTGGCGGCACAAAACGTGTTAAGGTGGATGTCCGTATCATTTCTTCGACAGCGCAAAATCTTGAAAACCTCATTTCTGATGGGCGCTTTAGGGAGGATCTTTTTCACCGTCTTTCCGTTGTTCCTATTGTTGTTCCGCCCCTTTCAGCGCGTCGTGAAGATATTCCAGAACTTGTACATCATTTTGTAAAAACAATATCACAGCAGGTTGGGATTAAACCGCGTGCAATCAGTGATGATGTGATTGCTATTTTGCAAACGCACGCTTGGCCGGGTAATGTGCGGCAATTACGTAATAATATTGAGCGTCTTCTTATTCTTGTGCGGGATGGTGATGGTCCTATAACAGCGGACTTTCTTCCCAGTGAAGTAAGTGATTCTTTGCCACGTCTTCAAATGGATTCAGATGAAAGTATAATGGATTTGCCGTTACGTGAAGCTCGAGAATTATTTGAAAAGAGATATTTAGTGGCGCAGATTGGGCGTTTGGGTGGAAATATATCACGTACTGCTGAATTTATAGGCATGGAGCGTTCAGCTTTGCACCGTAAACTTAAAGCGCTTGGAGTTTCTTAAAGCGATGCGTATTATTATTTGTGGAGCAGGACAGGTTGGTTATGGGATAGCAGAGCGTCTTGCTGCTGAAAATCACGATGTTACTGTTATTGATATTGAAACGAGATTAATTGAAAAGATTCGCGATACATTGGATGTGAGAGGTTTTGTTGGTCACGGTTCACGGCCTGAAGTTCTTTTGGCTGCAGATGCAGACAAAGCTGATATGTTGATTGCTGTCACTTTGTTTGATGAAGTTAATATGGTAGCTTGCCAAGTAGCACATTCATTATTTAATGTGCCCACAAAAATTGCTCGTATTCGCTCACAATCTTATTTAGAACCACGTTATAAGACGCTTTTTTCCAGAGAGAATATTCCCATTGATGTGGTTATTTCGCCAGAAGTTGAAGTTGGGGAAATGGTTTTGCGCCGTATTGCTTTACCTGGTGCAATAGATGTTCTTTATTTTTGTAATGATGATATTGTGGCACTAGCTTTGGAATGCATGGAAGATTGTCCCGTTATTAATACACCTTTGCGTCAATTAACAGAGCTTTTTCCAGATCTTCATACGACGGTTACTGCTATTAAACGTGGCGCGGAATTATTGGTTGCACATTCAGAAACGCAACTACGCGTTGGTGATATAACCTATCTTGTTGTTTCTCGTGAACAGATGCGTCGTGCTGTTGGGCTTTTTGGTCATAAAGAACAAGATGCCCACCGCATGATTATTGCAGGGGGTGGCCACATTGGCCTTTATGTTGCACAGGCTATTGAAAAGCGTTTCCATAAATTAAAATTGAAGATCATAGAAGCGCATAGAGAAAGAGCCCTCACAATTGCTGATCAGCTTGAAAAAACAACAGTTTTATACGGTAACGTGTTAGATCCAGTGATTCTTCAAGATGCGGGAATTGATCAGTCCGATTTAATGATTACATTGACCAATCAAGATCAGGTTAATCTCTTAAGCGCTATTATTGCTAAAAGATTGGGCTGCAAAGCCAATATGGTATTGATTAATAATGTTGCCTATCAAGAATTTAGTCGTGCTGTTGGTGTGGATGCATATCTTAATCCCCATAGTGTTACAATATCGAGAATTTTGCAACAAATGCGCCGTGGGCGTATTCGTTCTGTTCATTCAGTTTTTAATGGCCGAGCAGAAATTATTGAAGCTGAAGTGATGCAAACATCTTCATTGGTTGGTAAGTCATTATCAGAGCTCAATTTATCAGATGGTTTGAGAATTGGTGCAATTTATCGCAATAAGACAATAATACAGCTTTCGGCAGATACGCGTATTTTGTCTGGTGATAGAATAGTGATTTTTGCTCTTGCTGATAGGGTTCGTGATGTTGAACAACTCTTTCGCGTAAGTTTAGAATATTTTTGATATATTATCTATGGATATTTGTACTTTTTGGTATAGTGGACAATTAAGATTGGTGGATAGGCTTTGTTTGTCTTCAATGGTTAAAACTGGACAGCGCGTTAAGCTTTTTAGTTATGATAAAAAATAGATAATCTCCCTGCTGGTGTTGAGCTGCATGAAGCCGAATCAATTTTACCACGCTCAGCAATTTATCGCCTTGATCCCGATTTTTCTGATGATAAATTAGGGTGTACAATTGTTCAGTTCTCGGATTTTTTTCGTGTTATGCTGATGAAATATCAACAAGGTGTTTGGTTAGATACAGATGTTTACCTTGTTAAACAATTTCATCCAGATGCGGATAAGGTTTGGTTGGCAAGAGAAAATAATACAAGAGTAGGCGTTTCTGCACTTTATTTTCCGCCCAATAACCCTATTATAAAAATATTTGAGGATTATTGGGCTGGCACAGAAATTATTCCTCATTGGCTTGGGTTTAAGCGTCGTGTTTGGAGACCGTTCTGGTTAAAGAGGAAAAAAATGCCGATTTTACCGGGAAATCTTGGCGTTACAATATTTGGCAATGATGGTATTTCACGATTAGCAAAACGATATGGTTTTTTTCATGAAGCAAAGGAAAAGGAAACTTTTTATTATTGGACTGGGCGAAAAACTGAACGTATTTTTGAACCAGCTTTTGGCGTAAAGCCGCTTACAGATTCACGCTTGATAGGCTTTCATATTCACAGAAAGACAAAGGCCACGAAAAGACCTCAGGAAGGAAGTTTTTACCATTGGGCGGTATCTCGCATTCCGGATGTTCATCATTTGTTTAGGTAGAGTTATTATTGCTATTTTAACTATTGAGATTTTAATCTATCTTATACAATCTCTTGATTGTAGCTTGCACAAGAGAGTAATGTTAACATATGGACAAAAACATTGAATGTGTAAAGAGCGGTTGTTATATGAACGGAAAGTAAAAATATGAGTGATCCAATGAAAACAGCATTAAGCCTTGTTCCTATGGTTATTGAACAAACAAATCGTGGTGAACGGGCCTATGATATTTTTTCCCGTCTTTTAAAGGAACGGATTATTTTTATTAATGGACCTGTTGAAGATGGTATGGCAATGCTTGTTTGTGCACAATTGCTTTTTTTGGAAGCGGAAAATCCTAAAAAAGAAATTAGTCTTTATATTAATTCTCCAGGTGGTGTCGTAACATCTGGTATGGCTATTTATGATACTATGCAGTTTATTCGCCCTCCTGTTTCTACGCTTTGCATGGGGCAAGCGGCATCTATGGGGTCTTTATTATTAACGGCTGGAGCAAAAGGTCATCGTTTTACATTGCCAAACGCACGTATTATGGTGCATCAACCATCTGGTGGTTTTCAAGGTCAAGCTTCAGATATTGAGCGACATGCGCAAGATATTATAAAGATGAAACGGCGTTTAAATGAAATTTATGTTCAACATACGAGTCAAGATTATGAGGTTATAGAGAGAACTCTCGATCGCGATCATTTTATGACAGCAGAAGAAGCCAAAGCGTTTGGCTTAGTTGATGATGTTATACAATACCGTGCAGAAACTGAAAAAGAAGAAAAAGATTAAGAATTTTTATAGAAAAAACAGCTACTTTAAATCAAGAGTTTTATAAAAAATATCGCAAAATAAGAGAAACACCTAAAAGTATTGAGACATGCATGGTTTTCTATATGTCTTTTAGTTTTCATGATGAAAGGCTTCCTTTGAAAAGGCAAAGTGTTCATATATTGTGGTGAAAGGAAAGAAAAATGAGCAAAATTAGCAATAGCGGGAACGAATCAAAAAATACTCTCTATTGCTCGTTCTGCGGCAAGAGTCAGCATGAGGTGCGTAAGCTCATTGCGGGGCCTACTGTATTTATCTGTGATGAATGTGTAGAGCTTTGCATGGATATTATTCGGGAAGAAAATAAGTCTTCTGGGGTTAAGGTGCGTGATGGTGTTCCTACGCCACAGGAAATTATAACAGTTCTTGATGACTATGTTATTGGTCAGCAGCATGCAAAGCGTGTTCTTTCTGTTGCTGTTCATAATCATTATAAACGGTTGGCGCATCAGTCTAAAAGCAATGATATTGAGTTGGCTAAATCAAATATTCTTCTTGTTGGTCCAACGGGTTGTGGTAAAACTTATCTTGCACAAACATTAGCACGTATTATTGATGTGCCTTTTACGATGGCGGATGCGACCACTTTGACTGAAGCGGGTTATGTGGGAGAAGATGTTGAAAATATTATTTTGAAGCTTCTTCAAGCAGCAGATTATAATGTTGAACGTGCGCAGCGTGGTATTGTTTATATTGATGAGGTTGATAAGATTTCTCGTAAAGCAGACAATCCTTCTATTACAAGAGATGTTTCGGGGGAAGGAGTTCAGCAAGCATTATTAAAAATTATGGAAGGAACGATTGCTTCTGTTCCTCCTCAAGGTGGACGTAAGCATCCGCAACAAGAGTTTCTTCAGGTTGACACCACAAACATCTTATTCATTTGTGGGGGAGCTTTTGCAGGTTTAGAACGGATCATTTCAGGGCGTGGTGAAAAAACTTCTATTGGTTTTTCTGCGACTGTTAAGGCTCCGGATGAGCGTTGTGTCGGTGAAATTTTTCGTGATTTAGAGCCTGAAGATCTTATTAAATTTGGTTTAATACCAGAATTTATTGGGCGGCTTCCTATAGTCGCTACCTTAGAGGATTTAGATGTTAACGCCCTCATGCAAATTTTATCCCAACCTAAAAATGCGTTAGTAAAGCAATATCAGCGTCTTTTTGAAATGGAGAATGTTGAGTTAGCATTTCATGAAGATGCTTTACGTGTTATTGCAAAGAAAGCAATTGAACGTAAAACTGGTGCTCGTGGTTTACGTTCTATTATGGAGAAGATCCTTCTTGAGACGATGTTTGAGCTACCGGCTCTTGAAGGCGTTCAAAAAGTGGTTATTTCGAGTGATGTCGTTGATGGTAAAGCGCGTCCTCTTTATATTTACTCAGAACGTGCAGAAGATAAAGAAAATGTATCAGCATGACACTGTGCGATGCACAATATAAAAGGTGGTAGTGAACGGTATTTGATAGGTGTTTCTAATAATATCATTATAATGCTTGATTTATGTATGAGTAATTACCACTTCATGTACAGTGAAGAGCTGAGATTTTCTAAAGGTGGGCTAATTGTTGTAGATAGCTCATAGGCTCCAGAAAGGAGAGTTATGCAATATATTGATGAAAAGACAGATGAAGTAAGAGATGGGGTTTATGCTGTTTTACCTCTTCGTGATATTGTTGTCTTCCCCCATATGATTGTTCCACTTTTTGTGGGCCGCGAAAAATCAATTCGTGCTCTTGAAGAAACGATGGCGGTTGATAAGCAAATACTATTGGTGACACAAAAAAATGCTTCTGATGACGATCCAAAATCAGAGGATATTTATCATATTGGTACATTTGCTAATATTCTTCAACTTTTAAAGCTTCCTGATGGTACTGTAAAGGTTTTGGTTGAAGGAACTGCACGTGCAAAAATTAGTCAATTTGCTTTAAGTGAAGGTTATCATCAGGCTTTTGCAACTGTTACAGAAGAACCTAGAGAGAGTGATGTTGAGATTGAAGCTCTTTCAAGGTCAGTGATTACTTATTTTGAAAACTATGTAAAGCTTAATAAAAAAATCTCTCCTGAAGTTGTGAATGCGATTGGCCAGCTTGATAATCCTTCTAAGCTTGCCGATACGATTGCTTCTCATTTGATGATTAAACTGGCAGAAAAACAGGAAATATTAGAGCTCTTACCTGTGCGGGCCCGTCTTGAACGTGTTTTGTCCTTCATGGAAGGAGAAATTTCTGTTTTGCAGGTTGAAAAACGTATTCGTTCGCATGTTAAACGGCAAATGGAAAAAAACCAACGAGAATATTATCTCAATGAGCAGATGAAGGCTATTCAAAAAGAGTTAGGAGCAGGTGATGATAGCCGAGATGAACTCTCTGAATTAGAAGAACGTATCAAAAATACAAAACTATCCAAGGAAGCGCAGGAAAAAGCTGGAGCAGAATTGAGAAAATTACGGAATATGTCTCCGATGTCTGCAGAAGCGACAGTTGTACGTAACTATCTTGATTGGTTATTAGCAATGCCTTGGGGTAAAAAATCTAAGATTAAAAACAATTTAGATTTTGCTGAAAAGGTCATGAATAATGAACATTTTGGTCTTGAAAAAGTTAAGGAGCGAATTATTGAATATTTGGCCGTACAAAGTCGCGCGTCAAAGATAAAAGGTCCCATTATTTGTTTATTAGGTCCTCCAGGTGTAGGGAAAACATCATTAGCGCGCTCTATTGCAAAGGCAACGGGACGTGAGTATGTTCGTATCTCATTGGGAGGTGTCCGAGATGAAGCAGAAATTCGTGGACATCGCCGAACATATATTGGATCGATGCCTGGAAAAATTATCCAGTCTATGAAAAAAGCAAAAAAATCTAATCCGCTTTTCTTGCTTGATGAAATTGATAAAATGGGCCAAGATTTTCGTGGCGATCCTTCATCCGCTTTATTAGAAGTTCTTGATCCTGAACAAAATGGTACATTCATTGATCACTATTTGGAAGTTGAATATGATCTTTCTGATGTCATGTTTATCACAACTGCCAATACGCTTAATATTCCAGGTCCGTTAATGGATCGTATGGAAATTATTCGTATCGCTGGTTATACTGAATGTGAGAAAATGGAAATTGTTAAACAGCATCTTTTACCAAAGGCACTAAAAGATCACTGTTTGTCTAAAAAAGAACTCAGTATTTCTGATGGAGCACTAAGGTCAATTATTCAGTTTTATACACGTGAGGCAGGCGTTCGTAACCTTGAACGTGAACTCATGAAAATTTCCCGCAAATCCGTTACAAAAATTCTCAAAACACATCAAAAATCTGTAAAAGTTACAGAAAGTAATATTCATGATTTCTTGGGTGTTAAACGTTATCATTACAATCAGATTGAAGGAGAAAATCAAGTTGGTGTTGTAACAGGTCTTGCGTGGACAGAAGTCGGTGGAGAGTTATTGACTATTGAAGGAGTTATGATGCCCGGCAAAGGGAAGATGACTGTAACTGGAAATTTACGTGATATTATGAAAGAGTCCATTTCAGCGGCAGCATCTTATGTACGTTCTCGTGCTGTTGATTTTGGTATTGAACCTCCACTTTTTGAAAAACGCGATATCCATGTTCATGTTCCAGAGGGTGCGACACCAAAAGATGGCCCATCGGCTGGGATTGCAATGGTGACAGCAATTGTTTCGGTCCTTACAGGAGTAGCTGTGCATAAAGATATTGCAATGACTGGTGAAATTACTTTACGTGGACGCGTTTTACCCATTGGTGGATTAAAAGAAAAACTCTTAGCAGCTCTTCGAGGAGGGATAAAAAAAGTACTTATTCCTGAAGAAAATGCAAAAGATTTGGTTGATATTCCTGATGATGTCAAAAATAATATGGAAATTATTCCGGTAAATCATGTGAGTGAAGTTTTGAAACACGCTTTGGTTCGTTTTCCAGACACTATTGAATGGAAAGAACCCTCTACAGGGGCTGTGCCAATCCGGTCAGAGAGCAGTGATAGTGAAGGGATACAGATTGCGCACTGATTCACTTATCTCATTTATAACGGCATTTTTTAGGTGGTAGAAGGTGTTGTTGAGGTTATTATTCTGTTTTTTGTTGGAAAAAGTGAAAAATTCCGTGAATAACTGTGATTATTGCTAAAAAAACAATGTTTTGGATAAAAATAAGACTTCTGTTTGCTGTACTTTTCAATAAACTGACCAATAACATGATTAAGTCATGTTCAGGTAATATAGGGAAAGGAAATATTTTATGAATAAAAGTGAATTCGTTAGCTCCGTTGCTGAAAAGGCAGGTGTTTCGAAAGCGCAAGCTGGTGCTGTTGTTGATGCTTTTATGGCTTCTGTAACAGAAGCTTTGGCTTCAGGGGGAGATGTTCGTCTTCCAGGTTTTGGCACTTTTGAAGTTTCTCATCGTGCTGCAACAAAGGGGCGTAATCCTTCAACTGGTGCTGAAATCGATATTCCAGCACGTTCTGTACCCAAATTTTCTGCAGGAAAAAGCCTTAAAGAAGCAGTTAATAAAAAATAATTTAAGCTACATTAAAAAAACCCGATTTATTTATAAGCGGGTTTTTTTAACACATGTGTTATGCTTGTTTTTCACATAAAACTTTGAGATCCTTGCGATATTTTTTATTTTCATGTATTGCTGAAATATATTGTTTTTAGTCTTTTCAATGAAATATTGTACTGTATTAATTGAGCGCGGGTATGGCTTATAAAATGTAATATTAACTTTTATTACGCTGAAGTGTTACGGTATTTATTTCAAAACAAGATCCGTAAATAATATGAAGCGGAAAACTCTGTAAAGTCCATAAAAGTTATTATATATCACCATTTACGCTTAATAAAAGTGCATGTTGGTGCCACCATGCTATCTATTTTCTCAGTTCCTATAATGTTGCGACTAGCCCCAGATATCTGAGACGAGTGCATAAGGGATAGTTTTATTCTTTTACTCTTATACGCCAACCTTTCTTGTGACGCACCAAGAGGATAATTTTATTGATTTATTATAAGATCCTGAAATAAAAAAATCTTTTGATATTCAGATTTGGTTTTTAATATTGGGATTTTTCTTGGCATTTGAGAGGGGAGAGATAGCTCCAGCTCTATCCTACAAATATTTTTTCCATATCTTTGTTTCACTTGTGATATGCAAGCGAGTATTTTTCCTTCATCATACAAGAGTTAAAATGAGAGAACATCACAAATTTTGAGGGAGGAAGTTAAAAAACAGAAAAATTACTCTTATAAAATAATATACATTACGTAATATAAAAACTATTAATAAAGATAGTACAGTATTACTTGTGTATCTCCATTTATTTATTTTGATTATTCATAATATGTTTATATAATTATTTTGTTTTTAGTCATTAAATCATATTAAATTATTGATAGCGGTAAAGTTTTTTTATAGCCAAAAGTTATTTTACAGCATCTACATAATTGAATAAATGATGAAACGTAGGGTAGTATTTATTGATTGGGGGAGACAGTCTTTAAAAGGCTTTAGAATGATTTTTTCACGAGAGTTATAAAGATCTATTCAGTAGGAGAGAGGCGAATCGTGTGTTTTTTATAAACAGGAGCTCTTTGATTCTTTATTTGCTAACCACTGAGTACAATCATTGAGAGCTCTCGCTGTTATGGCTTGTTTTTTTACTAATTTTTTTTCTTTACTTGGTAAGCGTTTTCCTGAATGTTTAATAGAAGCAATAGGGGGAAAGAGTCCGAAATTGATATTCATTGGCTGAAAAGATTGTGTTTCTGCTTTTTCATCTATGATGTGTCCCCCTGTAATATGATTCAAAAGGGCTCCGAATGCTGTAGTTTGTGGGGGTAGGCAAGGGGAAATATGATGATATTCGGCAGCAGCAAAACGTCCAGCAAGAAGCCCTATTGCCGCTGATTCTACATAACCTTCACATCCGGTAATTTGCCCTGCAAAGCGTAGTTGTTTTTTTTGTTTTAAACGAAGGGTTTGATCAAGAATAATTGGCGAGTTGAGGTAGGTATTGCGGTGAAGACCACCAAGACGCGCAAACTCTGCTTTTTCAAGACCGGGAATCATTCTAAAAATGCGAATTTGTTCACCATATTTCAATTTTGTCTGAAAGCCGACCATATTATAAAGCGTTCCAAGTTTATTATCTTGGCGTAATTGAACGACAGCATAGGGTTTAACTGTAGGGTTATGGGCATTAGTTAAGCCCATAGGTTTCATAGGACCATGTCTTAACGTTTCAAGTCCGCGCTCAGCCATAATTTCAATGGGGAGGCATCCATCAAAATAGGGCGTTTTTTCAAAGTCACGAAACTCTGTTTTTTCAGCATTTTTTAACGCTTCAACGAATGTTTCATATTGTTCTTTGTTGAGGGGACAATTAAGATAATCTTTTCCTGTTCCCTCAGGACCAATTTTATCATAGCGAGACTGATACCAACAAATGTTGATATCAATACTGTCGGTATGGATAATAGGTGCAATTGCATCAAAAAAAGAAAGAGCTTTTATACCGGTTATTGCTTGTAATTTTTGAGCAAGTGCAGGCGATGTAAGGGGGCCTGTTGCAATGACAACATGTTTCCAAGCTTTAGGAATTTCTTGAACTTCTTCACGTTTGATTGTTATAAGAGGGTGGTTTTCAAGTGCTGTCGTAACGGTTTTTGAAAATCCATCACGGTCAACAGCAAGAGCACTACCTGCGGGAACTTTGTTGGCATCAGCAGCTTTCATAATTAACGATTTTGCTAATCGCATTTCAGCATGTAAAAGTCCTACGGCATTTGTTAATGAATCATCGCAACGAAACGAATTTGAACAAACCAGTTCTGCCAATTTATCGGTTTTATGGGCATCTGATTTTTTTTCGGGTCGCATTTCATGCAAAACAACAGAAATTCCTGACTGAGCGATTTGCCAGCTTGCTTCACACCCCGCAAGACCGCCACCGATGATATGAATTGGGATATCAAATGTCTTTAACATAATTGACTTTTAGCGTAAGCAGTTATGTATGAAAAGCATAGATTTTGTTTTTTTTAATATATTTGTTTGCTTTTTTTCTGTAATTAATGGTATAGAAACGCCGCTTGTATAAGGTTATTAGCTTGTAAGTTTGAGCGGATGTGGCGAAATTGGTAGACGCACCAGATTTAGGTTCTGGCGGGAGACCGTGGGGGTTCGAGTCCCTCCATCCGCACCAAAGCAATCCCTTAAGTGCTACGGATTTCTACGTGTCTGAAATTCCGCTTCATGGTAAATGTAACACTCGAAGTGTTAGAATGTAATGATTATTAGAGTGGGTTGATCCCTCTCCTTAGAAAAATGAAGGTGTTTAATGCAGGTTACCGAGACGCTTAATGAAGGACTGAAGCGCGAAATTAAGATCGTGGTTCCAGCGAAAGATTTAGAAGAAAAGTTGAATGAACGATTGGATGATACCAAGGGAAAAATCAAGCTTAATGGTTTTCGTCCCGGTAAAGTGCCTAGTGGGCATTTGCGAAAAATGTATGGTAAATCCTTTATGGCGGAGATTCTCAATGAGATACTCAGTGATGCACCCCGTTCTATTTTAGCGGACCGCAATGAACGTGCAGCGATGCAGCCAAAAATTGATATAGATGAAGATGAAAAAATTCTAGATGGCAAAGCTGATTTTACTTTTAGTTTAAAGTATGAAGTTTTACCAAAAATTGACATTAAAGATTTTGAACATATTAAGGTTATCCGTGAAATTGCAATTATTCCTGAACAGGATATTGATGATCAAGTCAATCGCGTCCTTTCTTCTACGCGTAATTATTCTCTAAAAGAGGGGAATTCTGAAGAAGGTGATCGCATTACCATAGATTATCAAGGTAAGCTTGAAGGCGTTCCATTTGAAGGTGGGGCAGATAGTGATGCACAACTGATTCTTGGGTCAAAACAATTTATTCCTGGTTTTGAAGAGCAATTGGTTGGTGTGAAAGCTGGGGATGTAAAAACGATTTTTGTTAAATTTCCTGATAATTACAGTGCGGCACATTTGGCGGGACGGGAAGCAGAGTTTGACATTACTGTCAAAGCTGTCTTTAAACCAGATGAATTAAAAATTGATGATGAAGCAGCGCAAAAAGTTGGTTTAGAGTCTCTAGATCGCTTACGTGAGGTCGTTCGTGGGCAGATTGAAAGCCAATATGGTTCAGTGACACGTCAAAAAGTTAAGCGTCAAATTCTTGATGCTTTAGATGCTGATTATAATTTTGAGATTCCTGAAGAACTTTTAGAGGTTGAGTTTAACAATATATGGGCTCAGGTTAATGATGATTTGAAAAAGGCTGGGCGCAGTTTTGAAGATGAAGGTATTACAGAAGAAAAGGCACGTGAGGAATATCGTGTCCTTGCGCAGCGTCGTGTTCGTCTTGGTTTGGTGCTTTCTGAAATTGGCATGAAGGTTGGTGTTAAAGTTAGTGAGGATGAGCTAAAAGCAGCAGTTTTTGATCAGGTTCGCCAGTATCCTGGACAAGAGAAAGAGATTATGGATTTTTTCCGTAAGACTCCGGAAGCTGTTGAAAATCTACGTGCTCCGATTTTTGAAGAAAAGGTCATTGATCATTTATTAGCACAGATAAAAGTCACAGATAAAGAAGTGACGGTTGAAGAGTTGATGAAAGAATATGACGAATCAGATATCCCTGAAGAAAAGCCGGCAAAGAAAAAGTCTGCAGTGAAAGAAACGTCTACAGAGAAAAAACCAGCTAAGAAAAAGGCTCCTAAAAAAGCTTAATATTTATGCAAACAGAACAAGCCCGATAGAAACGGGCTTGTGTTGTAAGATTTATGTCCTGGGGTTACACTGAGAGAATGGTTTTAGATAAGCCATGAGTAAATTTTAAAATATTGGTAGTGGATTGGCAATGAGCATCATTGATACGCGTACTCCTGATTCTAAGCGTTTTATTTCTGGAGTTACAGGTGATTGGGAAGTCATCATTGGCATGGAAGTTCATGCGCAAATCATATCAAATTCAAAACTTTTTTCAGGAGCATCAACAAAATTTGGTGCAGAGCCGAACAGTCATGTATCACTTATTGATGCAGCCATGCCAGGTATGTTACCTGTTCTTAATCAAGAATGTGTTCGTCAAGCGGTTCGAACGGGGTTAGGATTAAAGGCGCATATTAATTTAAGATCTGTTTTTGATCGCAAAAACTATTTTTATCCAGATTTACCGCAGGGGTATCAGATTTCTCAATTTCGCTATCCGATTGTGGGAGAGGGAAAGATTATTATATCTGTTGGTCCAGATTCGAATGGCCAATTTGAGGATATTGAAGTGGGAATTGAGAGGTTGCATCTTGAACAAGATGCTGGAAAATCGATGCACGATCAACATCCAACAATGTCTTTTGTAGATCTTAATCGTTCTGGTGTTGCTCTTATGGAAATTGTTTCCAAGCCTGATATGCGCTCATCAGATGAAGCCAAAGCCTATATGACAAAATTGCGTACGATTGTTCGTTATTTGGGCACTTGCGATGGCAATATGGATGAAGGTTCTATGCGTGCAGATGTCAATGTATCTGTTCGTCGTCCTGGTGAAAATTTTGGAACGCGCTGTGAAATTAAAAATGTGAATTCTATTCGCTTTATTGGTCAAGCAATTGAATATGAAGCGCGTCGTCAGATCGCAATTTTAGAAGATGGAGGCGTCATAGATCAAGAGACTCGGCTTTTTGATGCCGCTAAAGGTGAAACGCGCTCTATGCGCTCAAAGGAAGAAGCGCATGACTATCGTTATTTTCCTGATCCTGATCTTTTACCGTTAGAATTTGATCAAGCATTTGTGGATGCTTTGGCAGCAGACTTACCAGAGTTGCCTGACGCTATAAAAGCACGTTTTGTTAAGGAAATGGGATTGACAGTGTATGATGCTTCCATTCTTGTGACAGAAAAGGCTATTGCTGATTATTTTGAAGAGGTAGCGCGTGGGCGTGATGGAAAAATAGTTGCCAATTGGGTGATTAACGACCTTTTAGGGGCTTTAAATAAAGATAATCGTGAGATTGAAGAGTCACCAGTATCGCCAAATCAATTGGGAAGCATTATTGATCTTATAAAAGAAGGAGTTATTTCTGGAAAAATTGCCAAAGATCTTTTTGAGATTATTTGGAATGAGGGGGGAGATGCACGCCAAATTGTAGAAGAACGAAATATGAAGCAGGTAACGGATACAAAGGCTATTGAAAGAGCTGTTGATGAGATCGTTGCCAATAATTCTGATAAAGTTGCGCAAGCAAAGCACAAACCTGCTTTAGCTGGTTGGTTTGTTGGACAGGTAATGAAAGTAACAGGTGGTAAGGCAAATCCCCAAGCTGTTAATGAATTGGTTAAGATGAAACTTGGCATAGATTAAATTTTATGGGGTGGAGAAGAAGCCATACATATGATATCTTCTTGAAATTAAAGGATAGCACGTTAACCTATCAATTGGAATTGTAGTTGAATTTACTAGTAACTTTTTCGATAATTTCAATCGTTAATAATTTTATTCCAACGATTAATTTCATGAACGCACTAAATGAATGGAATAGCAGATGGCTCGTTTTTTTAAGCAAATCTTCACATGGTGGAATGGCAATACCATTGGTACGCGTTTTTTCACATGGCGCAAAGGTAAGCGGATAGGGGAAGATCAGTTTGGAAATATATATTATGAAGGAGGACTTCATAAGGATGGTTATCCGCACCGTTGGGTTATCTATAAAGACTATTCTGAGGCCTCTACTATTCCACCAGGTTGGCATGGCTGGATTCATCATCGCTGTGAGTGTCCACCAACACAAGAGGATTATCATCCTTATGAATGGGAAAAGCCTCATGTTGCAAATATGACAGGAACAAGTGAGGGCTATCGACCAAAGGGAGCTATCACCTCCAATGGAGAGCGTTCTTGTGTGCATGAAGATTATGATGCGTGGTCACCTAAAAAATAACATGTTTTAATGTGCGTGTGTATTTTTGTCTTATTTGACTCTATGTTATGAAAAGAATTATTTTTTAAGGTGCGATTGATTTTGATATGATGAGATTTTTTTTATTGTTAGGGGTGAGGCATTTTATATATATTTTTTTAATGGGAATTTTAGTGTTTTTATCCTTAAATAATGGGGTGCGGGCTGAGCGTATTAGCAATGGAATTGCTGTTTTTGCAGGTCTTGACAAAATCACGGGACGGACCACACGTTTTGAAGTTACTCTTGGTAAAATTTATCAGTACGGTGCATTACAGGTAACACCACGTGCGTGTTATACGAGCTCTAAAGATGAACCCACGCGTACAACTGGTTTTGTTGAAGTCAATGAAGTAACATTAGATAAAAAAATACGGCGTATTTTTACAGGATGGATGTTTGCAGATAGTCCTGGTTTGAACGCTGTTGAGCATCCTATTTATGATGTGTGGTTAAAGGATTGCAAGCAGAATGCTCAAGATCTTCCTCTTCAATAATTAGTGTGTTATCTATTTATAATACATTGATTTATAATGGTCCTTTATCATTTTACAACTTAATAGCAAATTCCTATGATTACCTCATTTAATTTTTTTTATATTGAATAATCCAAACTATTCTCTTGCGCGTTACAAGTGGCGGATGTGTCAATAACACTGTCTAAAAAAGGAATAAAAAATTCCGTCATGAACTGTTTAAATTCAAAGATGCATCATTAGAATCAACATATTTTTTAAGTGTTTCATAAGAGACAGTTCTTGAATTATATCTGTTAAAGGTTGAAATGAAAGGCTTGTTTATATTTGTTAAAGAGATGAACTGACGCTTTTGCATGTATGTGGGAAACAGATTATCAAGTAAGTAATTTATCATGAAACACTAATTATTATATCTAGAGAACGCTGTATTGGTATTTTTCTCATAGAGATGTCGTTTTTCGTTCAAAGCGTAGAAGCAATGCAGGCCATATTAATGGAAAAATTGAGATTTAAGATTCTTTAAAGTTTATCAATCGAAGTATAGCTTGGTTAAAAAATGCAATAATCAATATATTTCTAGTAAGAAAATAATGTTTATATATTTTTATTATACACCACCTCATAAGTGAGTTTGTCTATTCGTAAGTTCTTGTATATTGCATGGTAACTTCACATTTAAGTAAGTAGGATACCACTAAGTTTGTAAATCATATTCTTGATATCCATGCTTTTTAAAATCTTTTGTATAAAATACACGTGTTTTCATATAGAGCTATTGAAAATTTAAAAAGGGGTTTCGAAGAGGCGTTGAGAAGATTCTGCATCACTGGGAATGGTATATTTATTTTGTATAAAGTATAACCCATTTTCTAAAAAATACGAGATTTTATACAATGAAAGTTTCTAGTCACCAACATAATGATGTTTCCCGATTGCCAAAACAACCTAAAGAACCCTTATTGAATGTTCCATTTATTATAGTTGTTTTGATAGCATTTTGTTTTTGTCTTTATTGCATTTCTCAGTATTTTTTTTCTCATCATGTTTATGTTGAAAGCCTTGAGCTTTTTTCATTTATACCAGCATTGTTTAAGAGGGATCCTGTAGCATTTTGTTATACCATGGTGAGTTATTCATTTATGCATAGTAGTTTTAAACATGTTGCTCTTAATATGGTTTGGCTTTTGGTTTTCGGCTCTCCTTTAGCAAGGCATTTTGGTGTTTTACGTTTTTTAATTTTTTGGGTGTTAACGGCAGTTATTTCTGTTTTGACTTATTTTACATTTCATCAAGAAAGTACCATATCACTTATTGGGGCGTCAGGTGCCGTATCTGGAATGATGGGTGCTATTGCACGTTATGGTTTTCCTAGTGGTAATCTAGCTGTCAATGCGCAGAACGAAAAACTTTTAGGACCTTTATTATCTGTCAAAAAAGCTCTGTGTTCTAAGGGGGTTCTTGTTTATATGAGTGTATGGCTGACGACTGATTTGATCATAGGTATTTTTTCTATTTTGTTTGAAGAAAATGGCATCTCAATAGCATGGGAAGCTCATATTGGCGGGTTTTTTGCGGGTTTTTTGTTGGTTGGTTTTTTTGATGTTTCACAAAAAATTAAAAACTAGAATCTAAGATATTGATGTGCCACATAAAGAGCTATTGTTGCTGCATTTGAAACATTTAATGATTTAATATTTCCAGGCATGTCAAGGCGTGTTAAAGCGCAAACGGTTTCGCGTGTTTTTTTACGTAAACCTTTACCTTCTGCTCCTAAAACAAGAGCAATTTTATTCCCTGTTAATGCTGTTTCTAGAGGTTGGTCACCTTCTGAATCGAGACCAAAGCTTGTAAAACCTGTTTGATGAAGTTCTTGAAGAGCTTCAGCAAGGTTTCGTACGGTAATATAATGAATCATTTCCAGAGCTCCAGATGCCGCTTTCGCAAGAACACCGCTTTCGTGGGGAGAGTGACGGCAAGTTGTAATAAGTGCTTTAGCTTTCAATGCAACTGCAGAGCGCATAATAGCGCCAACATTATGTGGATCGGTAATTTGATCCATGACAATGACCAGATCAGTATTGGTTAGTTCCGACAGTTTGCATGGTTTGAGGGGGAGAGTTTCCAAAACAATACCTTGATGAACAGCCTCACTTCCAACAAGCGAATCAAGATATTTGGGGGTGCATAATGTAACAGAGCAAGGATAATCTGATTCGGATATATTTAATCGTTTTAAGGCATTTTGTGTAACGTAAAGACATTTTAAAATTCTTTTTGGGTTTTCTAAAGCAGCCTGAACAGAATGAATGCCATAAAGATGGATGATCTCTTGCTGTAAAGAAGCAGCTTTCTTCTTTGGGTGTGTAAAAGATCGAGAAGGAGAGCCTTTTGTATCGCGATATCGGCGACGCAAACGAGCATAATGAGAATTTTGTGATGTTTTTTCTTTCATAGCTTCTTTATAACGTGTTAATAAGAAAAATAGAGAGAAAAAATCTATGATTTAAAATTATGAGCAGGAAATTTGTACAGAATTGTATTTATTCTGTTGACAGATACAATAGTAATCGTCATAACCACTTCGCAATCAGATTGAATTGAATGGGTATTCAAGATGGTTGTCGTGATGTCTCATTGCGCGACTTTATCGGTGTAATGGAGGGGTGCCCGAGTGGTTAAAGGGGGCGGACTGTAAATCCGTTGCGTATGCTACGTTGGTTCGAATCCAACCCCCTCCACCATTCATCGAAGGAGAGTTAGTACGTGGGTCATGCGGGTATAGCTCAATGGTAGAGCAGCAGCCTTCCAAGCTGAATATGCGGGTTCGATTCCCGCTACCCGCTCCAAATGGTTGTTGATGATTGGGCAAATAGGTATGATGGAGGATATTCCATTTATAGATTTGGTGGGGTTTTCCGTCTAAGAGTTGTGGTGATTGGGCTGTTTACAGTCTGGTCAGACTTAAGTTTTGCAGAACTGTCCCTAGGTGCTAATAAAAATAGGGAATAAAACAAGAGATTAATAGCAATGGCGAAGAGCAAGTTTGAACGAACAAAACCGCATGTTAATATTGGTACGATTGGTCACGTTGATCATGGGAAGA